>NZ_BAABRT010000013.1:0-98266 GCF_039545115.1 Microbulbifer aestuariivivens
GTAGGCATGGAGACCGGCGATTGGTCGGGATGGGTAGGCCGTCAGAATATTACTCTGACCCCAATTATTCACACCTGCCGGTTATTGCCACGCTGGATAACATGCTGGGGTACGCCCGCAGGGGCGACTCTGGGTAAGCGAGCCATGGATTCCTCCTCGAATACATGGCATTAACATAGGAGACTGGCGAATGGCTGGGAGGGATAGGGTGTCAGAATGTTACTCTGACCCCAAATATTCCGAGGCTTAACACAGGAAGGGCTGGGCGAACTGGCCGGACTAACCAAGTTACAGATTCATCGCTATGAGCGAGGAACATCACAACCCACACTCGACGCGCTTAGGCGGCTTGCTATTGCCTTGAATGCCAGTATTGATGAACTGGTTTTTGAAGAGCGAGAACGCAAACCAGAAGGCGAACTACTCATGTTATTTGAAGGGGTCTGTCGGCTTGACCAGAAGGAACAACAGCTCATCAAGGAGCTAATCGAAAGCGTTATGCTCAAGCATGATGCCAAGCGGTATTTCAAACAGGATGGCGCGGCTAATTTGGGCGGCTAAGTGAGTACACTTTTTCTTAGCAAAATCAATAGGTTACTCAAAGTAGTGACCACACCTAACAAAAAATAGGTAGTACACTTTTCTTTAATAAAATCAAAGGGTTAAATGCGCAGCGTACGCTGCATAGGGTGTGACAATAAAATGGAGAGGCGGTAGCCGTGGTGGACCTTCGTATTCGGGGTCAACCTTCACAACCATTGTGAAGGCTTCAGGCAAAAAGAAAGCGGCTAAAGCCGAAGCCTTGCCGCTTGCATTCAGGTTGTTGTGAAGAGCCTTCAGGTACGCAACTTTTGCCTTACCAATTTTATCTACATTTTAATGTCGGTATCGACTCGATTTTACTAACATCGCCAGTATGACTATTGATTTGCCAGTACTCGCAGACGTCAGAAATTCGAGTCTTAACGATACCGTCTTCTTTGTATATTTCCCTGGGCCTACGCGTCACGTAAATCACATCATCTTTAATTAAATAGTCATCAACACGAGCATCAATTACAACCGTCGATGGCTTACCGGCTTCGGTGTATTCAATTTGTTTTTCATAGTGACCAGCATCTAAATAACGATACCCACCAACCAAACTAATTGATTGATCTTTGACTCCAGGCCCAAGAAAACTAGACGCAGCCAAATATGCAGCTACACAAATACCGACTATTAGCAGACCTAATTTTAAAATTTTAACGAGTAACATTGGGCGACCCCGAGTAATTAATCAAATAGTCTGTCCCAACGCTAAAACCAGCTCTTGAGGCCACATAAAAACCGCCGTAAGCCTCCACATTTCGAACCCCTGTCACAAGAAAAATTGGGGTCAGAGTGGACTTTTGTCGCCACAATTCACCTCGCACCTTTACGAATAATCAGGAAATCAAACAAATTTGTCGAAAAAGTCATTGTTCAATATAAACGGAACCGCCGATTTTTTCCAAGCCGGATAACACTCTGCGGTTCACGCGCGCAGGTTAGAGCCTAGGTAAGGCAGCTATGGAGACCGGCGATTTGCCAGGAGATAGGGTGTCAGAATGTTACTCTGACCCCAATTTTCAATTTTACTCTGACCCAAATTTTTCTATAGCAGGTTCCTTCAAGGAATCACATAGACTTTGTTCTTTTTGCTACAAAGAAAATTATACTAGAGACCACCCACAACACCAAAATTATGAGAGGAATCCAACCGTAACTCCCCAATTCCATCCTAAAAAAATAGACTGAATAGGTTACCAACCCATAAAAGCCACTTAAGAAAAACCTAAAGGAAAAAAGCTCTCTCAAAAAAACTAATATAGATTTCATGATTATCAAAACCCTGGTGGACCTTGCTGCTTTCTGACAATAATTCCCTCACTATGGAAAAATTGGGGTCAGAGTGGACTTTTGTCGCCAAACTTTACCTCGTACTTTTACGCATATCAGAAAATCAAACAACCTTTCCGAAAAAGTCATTGTTCAACCTAGCCGGAGCTACGGATTGTTGCCAATCCAGATAACATGCTGCGGTACATGCCCGCAGATGTGAGCCTAGGTAAGGTAGGCATGGAGACCGGCGATTGGTCGGGATGGGTAGGCCGTCAGAATATTACTCTGACCCCAATTATTCACACTCTCACCCCAATTATCACAGGGGCGATTCGGGGTAAGCGAGCCATGGACTCCTCCTCGAATACATGGCAGTAGCATAGGAGACTGGCGAATGGCTGGGAGGGATAGGGTGTCAGAATGTTACTCTGACCCCAAATATTGATTCTTAATTATTTAGAGCAGCTATATAGTTTCGAGCTTTCAGATGCCCACCGGACAACTTCGGCCTTACTACCACTTAAAAAAACGTCATCCTTCTCTGATAGTTTTGAAATAATGCCATCAAAATATCTGCAACGAACCTCCCAGCTCATATCTTTCAACTCAGGATTGGGGTCAACAATGGACCTAGTCCAACGACGCAAATATTCATGAGAATCAAGGATAGTTACCAATAACTCTGCATTTTCCGGGAGCAAATAAGAAAAACTCACCAGTAACTCTTCGCTCACTTCTCCGTCTGTAAATTTTAACAATTCAGCCAAAAATAAAACCCACGCCTCACTTGAATCAAAAACTTTATTTTTTGAAAACTCTATAGCTTTTCTAATTCCGGTTGAGCATTTTTCTGGGGACTCCCAAAGCTCACAAACAGCTATTAGATTACAATCACCACATGAATAAGATGAAAGCTTTTTAGTTAAGCCATAACGAATCAGTTCTCGCTTGCCAGAATCTGATTCATTACCTAAAGACACGACCAGCTTCGTTATTTCCTTACAGGAATCACTCACAGCTCCAGCTGATGCGCTGATTATTAAAAATAGAAGAAGTAAAATAGCTTTACACATTCAATTCATCACCCGTCTTGATAAGTAACATTAAGTGGTATTGACCCACCATTTTTATACTGATCATATCTCATTAATATATTAATCGGACCATTTTTAATGGTACATATCTGGAGAAACAATACAACCTTGGCTCTGGTGTGCACCATAGCCTCTATGCATGACAACACCGGTTCTTACTGCTCCACCGGGTGCCGTAACAGTACCCAGTGTTTCGGTATTACTAATTGCGGGATTATCTTTATAAGTACAATTTTCGCACTGTCTTCGTGTAACAGTGTATGCGCCAATTGCTAACTGCCCATTTGTACCGAATGGCTCATCACCAGGGTTTTGAGCGGCATTTTATGCCGTCCCCTCATAAACAACCTTATCACCTTGAAAAATTGGGGTCAGAGTGGACTTTTGTCGCCAAAATTTACCTCGTACTTTTACGCATAATCAGAAAATCAAACAACCTTTCCGAAAAAGTCATTATTCAACCTAACCGGAGCTACCGATTGTTGCCAATCCAGATAACATGCTGCGGTACATGCCCGCAGATGTGAGCCTAGGTAAGGTAGGCATGGAGACCGGCGATTGGTCGGGATGGGTAGGCCGTCAGAATATTACTCTGACCCCAATTATTCACACCTGCCGGTTATTGCCACGCTGGATAACATGCTGGGGTACGCCCGCAGGGGCGATTCTGGGTAAGCGAGCCATGGATTCCTCCTCGAATACATGGCATTAACATAGGAGACTGGCGAATGGCTGGGAGGGATAGGGTGTCAGAATGTTACTCTAACCCAAAATATTCCGAATCGGGTAAGGCTAAACCATCGCTTGAGGTCTTAGAGAAGATAGGCCTAACCCTGCATGTCAGCCTGGACTGGCTGGTATTTGGGGAAGACTTGCGAGGGCCTGACGATGCTTTAAAGCTTCAGTTTGAAGCCGTCAGCCAATTTGATGAAGAAGATAAACAGACTGCACAGAACGTGCTTGAGGGGTTGATACTTAAACATCAAGCTAAGCAACCCATGCAAAGACAATCAGCAACAAAAAAGCCCTAGGGTTAGCTAGGGCTTGTGTGATTGAATTAATTTATAAGAACTTAAGTTGAAAAGACAGCCTGCTTTTCAACTTTTTGCTTGAGGATAAAAGTTATACTTTCAGTACCACTACCCACATCGTAAAAAACAGTTAAAGATAATTCTCCTCCAGCATCTACAACCGACCTCAAGTCATCTTCGTCCACTTCAAAAAGCTTCAAACCTTTATCAAGCTCGAACAATTCATAATCAGGAACATGAGTCTCCAAAACCAATTCGCGGTTAAAGTTTTCGCTCTTCTCCCAACCATCACCAACAGCCACAACACGCTCAACATTTATAGATTTTCCAGCCTTATCTGAATATAAACCCAGCCAGACGACATAGCTGGTGTGGGTCACTTTATTTATATCTACGACAAGCAAAACATCATCAGCTTTGAAAGCATTAAGAGCACCAGCGCCAAAGTCAAAGTTCTTATAAAACTCTGCCGACGGTTCATGTTCATACTTAATAATTTTTGCTGTCTTACAAGCGGACAACCCAAAAACAGCCAGCACCAACAGCACAAGTCCAAATACTATTTTTACATTGATATACACTAATTTTCTCCTCTTACGTTGCCACCCGCAGCATATGGAACAACATCTAAAACAAGGTGCCCGAAACCTTTGCCAGCATATGCACCCCACCCACCTATGTCATACCATTTATCAGGGACAGGAGCAGGATTTACATAATTATACGTACCGCCATATTTAGCATCAGTCATCAAGCTTAGCGTATCACCATTGAAAACAGCTTCACGGCCATCCGGGTGAATAAACTTCAACTCTGGCTTACCTACACCGTTATCGTGAAAAATAGATTGCTCAGGAGAAAGCAATTCCCACTCTGAGCCTTGGCCTATCGCTTGTTCATAAGAGGGTAAATTGCCGTTGCGAGCATCACGCCCTTCAAAATGCCAACCGGTTGCCTTTTTCCATAGACCTTTAAAGAATCCATCACCCTTTTGTGCAAGAGGCCTTCTTTTTAAAACAGGCTAATCAATAATATTATTACATACGTGCAAATACAGGCCATAAAACTACAAATACGCACCTTATCCAGCAAGACAAATAAACTTAATTTCTCTGGTTTTACGAACTGCTGTAATGGTGATTTTCTATAACCACCCCAAACAATAAGAGTAATCGCCATCCCTTTCTCATTCACCAAATCCCACTTCAACCCTACAAACTGCAAGATAAAGAGCAAAATATGAGCAGCCAAAAACATCGCTAGAAAAACAACTGGAATAATCCCCATGAGCTAACTACCTCCCTAAGGGCAAATGACTTGGCGCTTCGTCATAGCTATACACTTTTTGGAAACTTGTATAGCTACCGAATGGCCCTGCACCTACTGAGATTCCAAAAGACGGACCTCCAGAAGTTGAGGGTGCAAGGTATGGGGTGGTACCAATTGGGTTTCCTAGCAAGCTACCAGAGCCCCCAAATATTAGAGTGCCGTCAACATCAAACGACCCAGCAAAGCCAGGAATTGCTTGAGTGGTTGGCAAATACATCGCTCCAAACTCTCGCGAATAACGCGCCCCCACATCCAAACCGGAACCGATGGAGATATAGTGCAATACTTGCTCGCCGGAAGTGTCTATCAGCCACAAGTCGCTAACTTCAACAATACCAATAAGTGCAGCATCCTTAACAAAGGGATATATACCAGATTCTAGCTCAGGCATCGTAGTCGAACCTAAAGCGGCTCTAGCCTGCCGAGCAGCATACCTTCGTGCACCACTATTCTTTTGTGCACCATGTTGAGCCTCATCATTAAAAGCCCGACTAAAAGCTCCAGTAATAGCCCCGTTAGCGAACTTACCTCCTGATGCCACTGAAGCCGTACCGCCCAAAACCGCCGCAGCAATCACCCTCATAACACTTGATTCAGCACCAGCATCAATAAGATCTATCCCTCCTGAGAACGCTTGCACGATACCCGCTGAGGTGAATCCATGTTTGAACCTCCCACCCTGCATTTCGGACATCAGGCCTCCAGCGACCGCATGCGCTAACACCTTCTACGCATGACCCAATCCGTTTAGTCCGGTACCCCAAACACCCTTCGCACCTTTGGCGGCCTGTGCCCAACCCGCACTTTTAAAAGCGCTACCAATCCCATAGAAAACCATCGCACTGAAAGCCCCAGTGAATGCTCCTTCCATTGTTCCCGTTGTGACAGCTCCCGCTACTGCCCCAGAGAGCATGTAAGCACCAAGACTGTTAGCAACCCCCCCCAAAAAAGCCGCGCCCGGTAAGAAATAGGAGATTGCAAGGGCCACAACCGGCTTTAATATCTGGTCGCGGAATTTATTCCACGAACTATACCCACTCGGGTCGGTATACATCAGCGGGTTGTTATGCACATAGGCATAACGGTTGTAGCCCTGCACCGAGGTGACTCCGTCGATCACCGGGTCGGCGGAGACGAAGCGGGCCAGGTGCGGGTCGTAGACCCGCCCGTTCATATGGATCAGGCCGACTTCGTCGAGCATTTCGTGGCCGGTGTAACCACGGTTGGTGCTGAGGTGCGCGAAGGCGCCCACCTTGAGGGCGGCAACGATGCCCGAGGGTCCATCGGCGATGGGCGCCCAGGTGTGGCGGTCGCGGCGCTTGCCCCAGGGATCGAAGCTGAACACCTGCCTGTTGCCGTAGGCATCTTCGGCCACCTGACCGCTGCCGTCGGTGATCACATCCAGCGAGCCCTGCAGGTCCTTGTGCAGATACTGGATGCCCTCCCCGGTCACTTCGTCATTGGCACTCAGTTCCAGCCGCTGCACCGCCACGCCGGCTAGGGTGCGGCGGTAACAGAAAAATTGGGGTCAGAGTGGACTTTTGTCGCCAAACTTTACCTCGTACTTTTACGCATAATCAGAAAATCAAACAACCTTTCCGAAAAAGTCATTGTTCAACCTAACCGGAGCTACGGATTGTTGCCAATCCAGATAACATGCTGCGGCACATACCCGCAGATGTGAGCTTAGGTAAGGTAGGCATTGAGATCGGCGATTGGGCGGGATGGGTAGGCTGTCAGAATATTACTCTGACCCCAATTATTCTACTTCTTTTATTCTATTTAGAAACTGCTCCCAATTAATTAACCGGTATGGCAACCCCTCTTCATCTGATGGCTTTTGAATAACTTCTATTTTTGAGAATAATACGTCCTCATCATAAATCACCAGCCACTCTCCATGATGACCAGATGGAAAATTTTTTATCATAAAGAAGTCTTCTTCCCCAAGATTATCCCCTTCTAATGACTCAGTACATTTTTCATATGCGCGAGAATAATCTCCATACCAACTAATCAAGTTACTTTCATTTTTTTCAACGTTTGACTCTGAGACAATCAGGTATTTACTTCCTAGGGATAAACTAAATGACGACATAAATCTAAAATTATCACCAATCCTACCTTTCACAACATCAACAGGCCGAGCCACATAATTAAATCCACAACGATGGATTTCCCCCTCATAAAAAAACTCAACCGCCTCACCTTTGACAATTTCAACACTGGAAACCATGTTGTTAGTCTTAACATATTTGTCAAGAAATGATTTCTGG
The DNA here is from genome assembly GCF_039545115.1 of Microbulbifer aestuariivivens. Taxonomy (NCBI): domain Bacteria; kingdom Pseudomonadati; phylum Pseudomonadota; class Gammaproteobacteria; order Cellvibrionales; family Microbulbiferaceae; genus Microbulbifer; species Microbulbifer aestuariivivens. The sequence goes on from NZ_BAABRT010000013.1 coordinate 7,594, forward strand.
GCAGCCTCACACCATGCCACCCCTTGGAACGCCACAATGAAGCACAATAACAACTTATTTGGCACCCTACGCATTATCTTATTTACCTTTCGCTGACTATTTGAAAATTTCCTTGTATATATCTTTGGCCCATCTGTCAGCCCTAATCTCAGCAGTCCTTGTTTGAAATACCCTTCCACTTCGTGCTGATAAGGCTGCTTCGGAATGATGACCATACTCATGCAGAATAGTTAATGCGGCCCCTTTGGTTGTTGTCGCGCCACCTGCGTACACTTGAACACTGCCATTAGACATAGTCGTCATCAAACCACGCACAGTAACAAAAATCACTCTCTGTTTGGCGCCAATATCATACCCACCATCAGTTCCTCGCACATGGTTATACTCAAACACAAGAGGAGATACCAAACCTTTTGGCATAGCCTCCGGGTTTTCTGAAAAATATGCATCTATCTTGGCTGAGGCATCAATAAGATTTCCTTCATCAATTAATGCAGAGCGGGACAAACTTCTTCGAATATCCCTCTCTTCTATATGGCGAGCGGTTACAACTTCTTCATTTGTGGCATCTGAATTAGCCGAGCTGGCAACCTTCGCCATAATAATCCCAAACGCCGCCGTCGCCGCCCCATTCTCATGAAAAATTGGGGTCAGAGTGGACTTTTGTCGCCAAACTTTATCTTACACCTATACGCATAATCAGGAAATCAAACAACCTTTCCGAAAAGTCATTGTTCAACCTAACCGGAGCCACCGATTGTTGCCAATCCAGATAACATGCTGCGGTACATCCCCGCAGATGTGAGCCTAGGTAAGGTAGGCAATGAGATCGGCGATTGGGCGGGATGGCTAGGCCGTCAGAATATTACTCTGACCCCAATTATTCACACGCCTGCAGGTTCAAGCCTGGGAAGTGCAGCCACGGAGACCAGCGATTGGCCGGAATGAACAGTGCGTCAAAATTTTACTCTCACCCCAATTATCACAGGGGCGATTCTGGGTAAGCGAGCCATGGATTCCTCCTCGAATACATGGCATTAGCATAGGAGACTGGCGAACGGCTGGGAGGGGTGGGGTGGGGTGGGGTGGGGTGGGGTGGGGTGGGGTGGGGTGTCAGAATGTTACTCTGACCCCAATTATTCCCGACCAAGGGCGTTGGCGCCATAGCTGGACCAGCAGTATTTCCCCGGGTCTTTCACCATCCCCGCCCGCACCGGATTGAGTTCGATATAGCGGTAACAGTGCAGCAAATAGTCTTCAGACTGCACCAGGCAAGACCTGTAGCGCCCCTCCCACAAGGTGCCGCTGCGCTGGTAAGCACCGTTGAAGTAGCGCACATACATGCGCCCCAGCGCCTGCATCATCTTCGATACCGCGCGCTCCTCTAACGGCGTCACCAGCAAGTGCACATGGTTGGTCATAAAGACCCATGCATGTACTTCCACCGCATATTCCTCCGCGTAGTCACGCAACCAGCCGGCATAGGCAATAAAGTCATCCTCACAACCAAAACAGACCTGCCGGTTATTGCCACGCTGGATAACATGCTGGGGTACGCCCACAGGGGCGATTCTGGGTAAGCGAGCCATGGATTCCTCCTCGAATACATGGCATTAGCATAGGAGACTGGCGATTGGCTGGGAGGGATTGGGTGTCAGAATGTTACTCTGACCCCAATTATTATGGAGCGGCTAAAGGAGTTGGAGCAGTTTGGTCATGAAGACCAAGAAACGATCATTAAGCTGATTGACGCTATGATTGTTAGACGGCGGCCTGAAGGGGCGGTTTCACCTATCGATAAAGCCAGTGGCGGCTAAAACTAAAAAGGCTCAACGAATGCCGAGCCTTGTCAAAACAAACTAATTTATGGCTGTCCTTTTTCTACGGTTAACCTACTAAATCAAGTCACTGAGGATTTGAGAAACCTCGAAGGAATCAAGATCTCTTGTGTATTCACCGCCATCATAAGTTTTTAATTGAAACTCTATTAAACCAGGTTCCAGAAGCTTCGAGATTTTCTGACTAATTATAGATTTATTACTTTTAGCTGAATCAAAGTTTAAAGAAATCAATAACTGCCGTAAAAAACCTTTATCAAGAAGACCTTTAATTTTTAGCTCAGAAAATTGTGAAAGTATAGCCATGTATGCTACTAACTCGGTCAACTCCTCACATAACTCATCCTTCGAGTTCAAAGCAGAAAAAACATAACACTTATGATCAATACAATATTCAACCGATTGACGCCTATAGTTTCTCCAACCAATTTCTTGAATGTTAAAAATCGATATGCTTACCCCTTCAATCTCCTCAAGTATTTTTAAGTCGCTAAACTTCGACTCAGAAAGAGAATGAGATGAAATAAAAAATAATAAAACTAGAAAATATCTCATCATTTTTTACCTATTTTTTATCTGAATTGCCATGCTGTTTTCATATAAACGGTAACCAGCTTAAGGAAAATTGGGGTCAGAGTGGACTTTTGTCGCCAATCTTTACCTCGCACCTCTACGCATAATCAGGAAATCAAACAACCTTTCTGAAAAAGTTATTGCTCAATCTAACCGGAACCGCAGATTGTTGCCAATCCAGATAACATGCTGGGAAAATTGGGGTCAGAGTGGACTTTTGTCGCCACAATTCACCTCGCACCTCTACGCATAATCAGAAAATCAAACAACCTTTCCGAAAAAGTCATTGTTCAACCTAACCGGAGCCACCGATTGTTGCCAATCCAGATAACATGCTGCGGTTCACGCCCGCAGGTTCTAGCCCAGGAAAGGCAGCCATGGAGACCGGCGATTGTCCGGGATGGGTAGGGCGTCAGAATGCTACTCCGACCCCACTTATTACCCATCATATTCAACAGGGCGACCGATAGCGCGGCCAATCTTTTCAACATAATCTCTACACGCAATTACGTCATCCGGCCGAGAAAAATTCGCAAATTAATTCAGGTCGACAATGACCTGACCACCTCCCCCCAACAACATCTAAACCGTAACAGTTTGACGATATAGTTGCCCCACCATCAACTAAACCACAACTCAATTCAGATATTGCATAGACTTTTATCGAAGTAATGTCGCGCACAGAAAATTCTTTCAGATTTTTGTGCAAATTAGGGTCAGAGTAACATTATGTCACTAAATTCATTATATGAAAGCGCCTGCTAATTGAGCGAGATCCAATTCACATACTGCATATTCGGATCGTCCATTTTTGACAATACTATAATTTGAAGACGCCTTAGGCCTGATTAAATAAGATTCTCTAGAGGAGGCGGAGAACCTCCATCCTCCACATCCCCCGTGTTTCACTCTGGACCTAGCTTATGATTTGGCAAAGGTCTGTTACATCACCTGCGCAACATCCAGCATCCGGTTGGCAAAACCCCATTCGTTATCAAACCAGATCAGCACTTTGACCAGCTTGCCGCCGGCGACGCGGGTCTGGCTGGCGTCGACGATGCCGGAGCGGGGGTCGTGGTTGTAGTCGCAGGAGGCGAGGGGTTCTTCGGTGTAGCCGAGCACACCGTCGAATTGGGTCTGTGCGGCTTTTGCCAGCACGGCGTTGACTTCGGCCTGGGTAACGGCGCGTTGCAGCTGCACGGACAGGTCGATGGCGGAGACGTTGACGGTGGGCACGCGCATGGCCTGGGCTTCGAAGCGGCCGGCCAGTTCGGGCAGTATGCGCTCGATACCGCGGGCGAGGCCGGTATCCACAGGAATAATGGAGGTGACGGCGGAGCGTGTTTTGCGCAGGTCGGTGTGGTGATAGGCATCGCTCACCGGCTGGTCGTTCATCGCCGCGTGGATGGTGGTGATCACACCGGCCTCGATGCCAAAGGCGCGATCCAGTGCGGCGATCACCGGCACGCTGCAGTTGGTGGTGCAGGATGCGGCGGAAACGATGGTTTCCTTACCGGTCAGTACATTGTCGTTGACCCCATGCACGATGGTGGCGTCGACGCTGCGACTGGCGGGCTGGGAAAACAGCACTTTTTTCGCTCCAGCCTTGAGGTGCAATTCGGCCTCGGCGCGCTCGGTGAAGCTGCCGGTGCATTCCAGCACGATATCGACAGCCTGCGCCGACCAGTCCAAATCCTCTAAGCGCTTGCGATGGGTCACGGCAATGCGGTCGCCGTTGACGATCAGCGTATCCTTTTCCACCGCGACTTCACCGCCGAAGCGGCCGTGCACTGAGTCGTACTTGGTGAGGTGGGCGATGGTGGCGCAATCGGCCAGTTCATTGATGGCGACGATCTGCATGCGCTTGCGCGCGCCGGATTCGTAGAGGGCGCGCAGCACGGAGCGGCCGATGCGGCCATAGCCGTTGATGGCAAGTCGGATGGTCATTGCGGGTCGGCCAGCTTCGGCATGGATTAGGGACTTCAAAGCTCCGGGGCCGGCCAAGGCCGGCACCCGGATAAGGTAGCGCCGCTTTGCAGCGCGCCTTTTATTGCTGCGGCTATTACCACGGCAGAATTACTTGAGCAGCTTTTCCACCGATGCGACGACGTTATCGACGGTAAAGCCGAATTCCTTCATCAGCGCGCCGCCCGGGGCGGATTCACCGAAGCTGCTCATGCCGATGATGTCGCCATCGAAGCCGACGAACTTGTACCAGTAGTCGCGATGGCTCGCCTCAACCGCCACGCGGGCGCGCACGCTGGCGGGCAGTACGGACTCGCGGTAGGCCTCGTCCTGCTCCATAAAGGCTTCGGCACAGGGCATGGAGACCACGCGAATCTTGCGACCGGCAAGCCGCTTGCTGGCCTCCACCGCCAACTCCACCTCGGAGCCGGTGGCGATGAGGATCGCTTCCGGTGCGCCGTCGCAGTCCAGCAGCACATAGCCACCGCGCTCTATCTGCTGCAGCTGGGCGGCGTCGCGGGGCTGCGGGGCAAGGCCCTGTCGGCTGAAGATGAGGGCACTGGGGCCGGTCTCGCGGGCGATGGCCATTTTCCAGCTCACCGCAGATTCGGTGGCGTCGCAGGGGCGCCAGGTATGCAGATTGGGCGTGGAGCGCAGTGAAGTCAGCTGTTCCACTGGCTGGTGTGTTGGGCCGTCTTCGCCGAGACCAATGGAGTCGTGGGTGTAGACGAAAACGACGCGCTGCTTCATCAGCGCGGCCATGCGCACGGCGTTGCGGGCGTATTCCATAAACATCAGGAAGGTGGCGCCGTAGGGCACGAAGCCGCCGTGCAGGGCGATACCGTTCATGATGGCGCTCATGCCGAACTCGCGCACACCGTAGTAGACGTAGTTGCCGGAGGCGTCGTCTTTGCTGACACCCTTGGTGCCGGACCAGATGGTGAGGTTGGAGCCCGCCAGGTCGGCGGAGCCGCCGAGGAATTCCGGCAACAGGGGGCCATAGGCGTTGAGGGTGTTCTGGCTGGCCTTGCGGGAGGCGACTTTCTCCGCATCCTGCTGGCACTGCTTGATGTACTCGTCGGCCTTGCTGAGGAAGTCCGCCGGCAGTTCACCGCGCATGCGGCGCTCGAATTCCGCCGCCAGCTCCGGGAAGGCCTCCTGGTAATCGGCGAAGATATCGCGCCACTCTTCTTCCTGCGCCTCGCCCTTGCCGCGCGCACTCCAGCCCGCATAGACCTCTTCGGGAATTTCGAAAGGCGCGTGGGGCCAGTTGATGGTTTCCCGCACCAGGGCGATCTCATCGTCGCCCAGCGGGGCGCCGTGGCACTCCTCGCGGCCCTGCTTGTTGGGGGAGCCGAAGCCGATCACGGTCTTGCAGCAGATCAGCGTGGGCTTCTCGGTTTCGGCGCGGGCCTCTTCGATGGCGGCCTTGATGGCGGCGGGGTCGTGACCGTCGACGCCGGCGATTACCTGCCAGCCATAGGAATCAAAGCGCTTGGGCGTGTCGTCGGTGAACCAGCCTTCCACTTCACCATCGATGGAGATGCCGTTGTCGTCATAAAAAGCGATCAGTTTGCCCAGGCCCAGGGTGCCCGCCAGTGAGCAGGCCTCGTGGGAGATACCCTCCATCAGGCAGCCGTCACCGAGGAAGCAGTAGGTGTGGTGGTCCACCAGCTCAAAGCCAGGCTGGTTGAACTGCGCCGCCATGACCTTTTCCGCCAGCGCCATGCCCACGGCATTGGTGATGCCCTGCCCCAGCGGGCCGGTGGTGGTCTCTACGCCGGGGGCGTAACCGTATTCCGGGTGGCCGGGGGTTTTGGAGTGCAGCTGGCGGAAGTTCTTCAGCTCCTCGATCGGCAGGTCGTAGCCGGTGAGGTGCAGCAGTGAGTAGAGCAGCATCGAGCCATGCCCGTTGGAGAGCACGAAGCGGTCGCGGTCGGCCCACTCCGGGTTGGCCGGATTGTGCTTGAGGTAGTCGTTCCAGAGGACTTCAGCGATATCCGCCATTCCCATGGGGGCGCCGGGGTGGCCGCTATTGGCTTTCTGCACGGCATCCATGGACAGGGCGCGAACGGCATTGGCCAGCTCGGTGCGGGACGGGGTTCGGGAAGTCATAGCTCAACTCTCTGAGGTCTGTTTGCGGGGCCAGGCCCCCTGAAGATAGGTCAGAGCTGCGTCTGCAGCCCGCGCGCGACAGGGGCACACCTGCGGTCAGGAAAATGGAGGCGTATTTTCCCGCAATCACTGCCCGCACGCAAAGGTCACAGGCATTCCGGCAGCATTTAAGGCAATTAAAGACCAGTAAACCGGACTCGCATGCCGCCCGATGTGCTTTGCAGGGCTCTTTTCTGGGTTTTGCGGTGTTCTTTGCCGGGTGGTTGCATGGCTCCTCCGCTGTTGCCTTCGGTGATTCCTTCCAGTGACACCCTCGATGATGCCTTCGAGCGCTCTTCTGCTGATTTTTTAAATAGCTCTTTAGATGCCTCGTAAAATGACGCTTGCAATCGCCATCTCCGCGCCTCTGCGCAGCCCCCTGTGCCAGCCCCCTGTGCCAGCCCCTTCTCATTGCTACCGCCCCGTGACCAGCCTCATAGTCCCAGGGCTCCACGGCTCCACGGCTCCACGGCTCCACGGCTCCACGGCTCCGACAGCATCAAAGTTTTTTTATGCAGCTATATCAAAATTTTTTGATGCAGGCGCGAAGCGCTGCTAGACTCCACGCCATGACAAGCTCTCAGGCCCAACAAACGGCGCCGGCAACCCCGCCCGGCGAGCAGATACCGCAGCTGGCCGCGCGCCTGAAGGCTGCGGGCGACCCCCTGCGCCTGGAGATACTGCGCCTGCTGAGCCAGGACTCCTACAGCGTGCTGGAGCTGTGCCGTATCTTTGACCTGCGCCAGCCGGCCCTCAGCCACCACCTCAAGGTGCTGGCTCAGGCGGGACTGGTGAGCAAGCGCCGCGAGGGCAACAACCTCTTCTATCGCCGCAGCGGCGATGGCCTCGAGGCGCTGTTCGCGAGCCTCGACCGGCTGCCGCTGACCGAAGCGCGCGCGCAGGCGGTGGCGGAGATCGCCAGTGAGCGGGCCGAGGCGTCGCGGCGCTTTTTCGCCGACTACGGCAACCGCTTCCGCGAGCAGCAGGAACTGATCGCCGGGTATGAAGTGTACGGCCCGCAGGTGGCGCAGCTGCTGCGAGCGGGGGCGAGCGCCCTGGAAGTGGGCCCCGGTGAGGGCGAATTCCTCGCCGAGCTGGCGCCGCGCTTCGCTGCTGTCACAGCTCTGGACCTGTCCGCCAATATGCTCGAGCGGGCGCGGCAGTTTGCCGTTGAGCAGGCGCTCGGCAACATCGAATTCCTGCACGGCGATACCCGCGAGGCCGCCGCGCGCCCTGCCTGCGCCGACACCGTGGTGGTGAATATGGTGCTGCACCACACGCCGGACCCCCAGCAGATATTCAGTGACCTGCAGGCGGCGCTGAAACCCGGCGGCCAGCTGCTGGTGGCGGAGCTGCAGGCCCATGAACAGGGCTGGGCGCGGGACGCCTGCGGCGACCTGTGGCTGGGGTTTGCCCCCGAACAGCTGTCCGCATGGGCCGAGCGCGCCGGACTGGAAAACGGCCGCAGCGTGTACAGCGCGCTGCGCAACGGCTTCCAGATTCAGATACGGGAATTCGTGAAACCACAAACCGTTGCGGTGCGCCATGCGTAATGGCCACACCGATTCCCTTTTTAGTTTTTATCTTTCTTTTTTTTACCTTTTGTGCCGCTGATGCCGGTTTAGCGATCACTGCACAACAAGTTTTGAACTGATCACACCGCCGACAGCGGGATCGATAAATGGAGCGCCGCGGCGTCATCAATGGAGCATATCTTATGAGTGAATACAGACTGTTTACCTCGGAGTCGGTATCCGAGGGGCACCCCGACAAGATCGCCGACCAGATTTCCGATGCGGTGCTGGACGCGCTGCTGGCTCGCGACAAGCACGCCCGCGTCGCCTGTGAAACCCTGGTGAAGACCGGCATCGCCGTGATCGCCGGCGAAATTTCCACCTCCGCCTGGGTGGACCTGGAAGATCTGGTGCGCAAGGTCATCACCGATATCGGCTACACCTCTTCCGACGTCGGTTACGACGGCGAGACCTGCGGCGTGATCAACGTGATCGGCAAGCAGTCCATGGATATCGCCCAGGGTGTCGACCGCGCCAAACCGGAGGATCAGGGTGCCGGCGACCAGGGCCTGATGTTCGGTTACGCCACCGACGAGACCCCGACCTTTATGCCGGCGCCGATCTACTACGCTCACCGGCTGGTGGAGCGCCAGGCGGAAGCGCGCAAATCCGGTCTGCTGCCGTGGCTGCGCCCGGATGCCAAGAGCCAGATCACCTTCCGTTATGACGACGAGGGCAAGCCCTGCGCCATCGACGCGGTGGTGCTGTCGACCCAGCACAGTCCCGATGTGAGCCAGGAAGACCTGCGCGAAGCGGTGCTGGAACTGATCGTGCACCACACCCTGCCCTCCGAGTGGCTGCATGCGGACACCCAGTACCATATCAACCCCACCGGCAAGTTCGTGATCGGCGGCCCGGTTGGCGATTGCGGCCTCACCGGACGCAAAATCATCGTCGACACCTATGGCGGTTCCGCCCGTCACGGCGGCGGTGCCTTCTCCGGCAAGGACCCGTCCAAGGTGGACCGCTCGGCGGCCTACGCCGGCCGTTACGTGGCCAAGAACATCGTCGCCGCCGGCCTGGCCAACCGCTGTGAAATCCAGGTGTCCTACGCCATCGGCGTGGCCGAGCCCACCTCGGTTGCCATCAATACCTTCGGCACCGGCAAGGTGAGCGAGGAGAAACTGACCGAGCTGGTGCGCGAGCATTTCGACCTGCGCCCCTACGCCATCTCCCGCGCGCTCGACCTGCTGCACCCCATGTACCAGCTGACCGCCGCTTACGGTCACTTCGGCCGCGAGCCGTTCGAGCACACCTACGAGTGGGTGGACGGCAACGGCGAAAAGCGCAGTGAAACCTTCACCGCCTTCCCGTGGGAAAAGACCGACAAGGCCGAGATTCTGCGCGCACACGCGGGCCTGTAAGGAAACGATATCCGGGGCAAACGCCCCGCACATTTCACCCGCGGGCAAAGCCCGCGCATACAAGAACAGACAAGGTTTTTAATGAATCAGATGAGCACCGAATTCAAAGACTTCAAAGTGGCCGACATCAACCTGGCAGACTGGGGGCGCCGTGAAATCGAAATCGCCGAGGGCGAGATGCCGGCGCTGATGACGCTGCGGGAAAAATACCGTGCCGAGCAGCCGCTGGCCGGCGCCCGCATCATGGGCTGCATCCACATGACGATCCAGACCGCCGTGCTGATCGAGACGCTGGTGGCGCTGGGCGCCCAGGTGCGCTGGTCGTCCTGTAATATTTTCTCCACCCAGGACCACGCCGCCGCCGCGATCGCCGCACAGGGCATCCCGGTTTTCGCCTGGAAGGGCGAAACCGAGGAAGAGTACGAGTGGTGCCTGGAGCGCACCGTGGGCGCGGATGTGGCCGGCTGGCAGCCGAACATGATTCTCGACGACGGCGGTGACCTCACCGAACTGCTGCACCGCAAATATGCCGAGATCCTCGATCAGTGCCACGGCATCAGCGAGGAGACCACCACCGGCGTGCACCGTCTGCAGGACATGCTGCGCGAGGGCAGCCTGAAAGTGCCGGCCATCAACGTCAACGATGCCGTCACCAAGAGCAAGAACGACAACAAGTACGGCTGTCGCCACAGCCTCAACGACGCCATCAAGCGCGGCACCGACCACCTGCTGTCCGGCAAGAAGGCGCTGGTGATCGGCTACGGTGACGTGGGCAAGGGTTCCGCGGCCTCTCTGCGTCAGGAAGGCATGATCGTCAAGGTTTCCGAGATCGACCCCATCTGTGCCATGCAGGCGTGCATGGACGGCTTTGAGCTGGTGTCTCCGTACATCGACGGTATCAACACCGGCAAGGCGGACTGCATCAACCGGGACCTGCTGGCCAACACCGACCTGATCGTCACCACCACCGGCAACACCAACGTGTGCGACGCGCATATGCTGACCGCACTGAAGAGCGGCGCCGTGGTGTGCAACATCGGCCACTTCGACAACGAGATCGATACCGCCTATATGCGCAAGCACTGGCAGTGGCAGGAAGTGAAGCCGCAGGTGCACAAGATCGTGCGCAACGCGGAAACCAACGACCACCTGCTGCTGCTGTCGGAAGGCCGCCTGGTCAACCTGGGCAACGCCACCGGCCACCCGAGCCGCATCATGGACGGCTCCTTCGCCAACCAGGTACTGGCACAGATCCATCTGTATCAGGAAAAGTTTGCCGATTTGCCGGCGGACCAGAAGGTTTCCGCGCTGTACGTCAAAGTACTGCCGAAAAAACTGGACGAGGAAGTCGCCCGTTACATGGTCGAGGGTTTCGACGGTGTCATTACGCAGATGACCGCTGACCAGGCCAAATACATCGGCGTTTCCGTGGATGGCCCCTACAAGCCGGAAAGCTACAAGTACTGATTTACCCCGTGACTGGATGCCGGCTTCTGCCGGCATGGCGACTCCGAACGCAGTCGTTTTTCTGCCCACTGCCACAGCGGCAGGGGCGGAATCCAGCCGCCGCGGACTGGACGATTTACCATGAAAAATAATATTCGCATCAGCTTCGAGTTTTTCCCGCCCAAAACCCCCGAGGGACGCGAGAAACTGTACAAGACCCGGGAAACCCTGCAGGAATTTGATCCGGCGTTTTTCTCCGTGACCTATGGTGCCGGTGGCACCACCCGCGAAACCACCGCCGATATTGTCACCGGCCTGCGCCGCGAGGGGATCTCCATCGCCCCGCACCTGTCATTCGGTGGCGACAACGAAGAGGCCATGCTGGCGCTGCTCAACCGCTATCAAGAAGCCAATGTGGACCGCATCGTTGCCCTGCGCGGAGATATGCCCTCCGGTATGGGCGCCGTGACGCAACTGGTTTACGCCAATGAGCTGGTGGCTTTTATCCGCCGTCATACCGGCGATCATTTCCAGCTGGAAGTGGCCGCCTATCCGGAAATTCACCCGGAAGCGGACAGCTACGATGCCGATATCCGCTATCTGAAAGGCAAGTTCGATGCCGGTGCCAACAGCGCGCTGACCCAGTACTTCTACAACCCGGATGCCTACTTCTACTTTCTCGATCAGTGCGAGAAAGCCGGCATCGACGCGCCCATTTATCCGGGCATTATGCCGATCACCAACTTCACCAATCTGGCGCGCTTCTCGAAAAACTGCGGCGCGGAGATTCCCCGCTGGCTGCGCCAGCGCATGGAGAGCTTCAGCAACCCGGACGATGTGCGCAAGCTGGGCCAGCAAGTCGTCACCGAGCTGTGCGAGACACTGCTCGATAATGGCGCGCCGGGGCTGCACTTCTACACCATGAACCAGGTGGACCCCAGCGCGGAAATCCTGCGCTCACTCAGTCTCGACTGAACCACCCGCCAGCGCGCCCCGGGGCTTTTGCTCCGGGGCCGCTTCCTTGCCGGCCCGGATCGTCGCCGACTTCTGCCCCGCGCCAATCGCTGCCGCCTCGCCTTTTTCCAGTCGCACCACTAAACGCCGGTTTTTTTCCTGCCCGCGCTGGGTGCTGTTGTCGGCAATGGGTACCGTGTCCCCAAAGCCCTCGGCGGCCACCCGCTGCGGCGCTATGCCGCGATCCAGCAGAAAGTTCTGCACCCACTGCGCGCGCCACTGGGACAGCCGCAGGTTTTTTTGCGGGTCGCCCGCGCTGTCGGTGTGCCCCTCGATCACCACGCTCACCCCGGGAAAATCCCGCAGGATCACCAGCAGCGCCTCGACATCGCCAATCGTCTCCATCTCAGGCAGTGAGCTGCCGGGCGCGAACTCCACGCCCAAAATAAATTCACTGTCGGCGGCCCCGCCGCGCAGATAGGCAACCACTGTATCGCCGAAGGATAAATCCTCTCCGCTCGCGCTATTGGCGGGCACCGGCGGTTTCAGCACATATTTTTTGTGGGGGTCGTCGTAACAGGCGCTCAGCAGCAGACCGTGAACAATCACAGCGAGCAAAAGCGGCAGTAAACAGGACTTCGGCACCATAACCGGGTACTCCGCAAATGGTATCTGGCGGCTGTGTGAAAGCGGGATCGTTTGCGTGGCATTACATTCATTGTAGACGAGTGTTGCTGCACCGCTGCCACCGGCGCACTTAAGAGCCAAGCTGCGCCGATGCGTGGGCGAGCGGGGAAGTATGAATACAGGAAAAAGAGAGGTGCGGAATAAAGAGGGGTTGGGAAAAAGATAAGCGCGGGAAAAAGGCCATGCGGGAAAAGAAGAACGCAGAAAAAGGGAGCCGCGAGTGAGGGGACGCGAGGCGGATCGGGAACGCTGGCGGCGTTACGCCCAGCGGCAGTGCGCGGCCCCGGACGCTCAGAGGTGATCCAGCACCGCCAGCATATCCCGCACCACCATCGCCCCCTGCGCCTCGAGCTGGCTGGCCCGGCGCGGGTGCTGGCTGTAGCCGACCACCGGCATGCCGGCGGCCACCGCCGCCTTTACCCCGGCGAGGGAATCCTCCACCACCAGGCAGTGCTGGGGCTCAACGCCCATCGACTGCGCCGCGTGCAGGAAAAGATCCGGCCAGGGCTTGCCCCGGCCCACGTCATCGGCGCTGTAGATACGGCCGTCGAAATAGTCGTACAGGCCGGTGCGGCCCAGGGTCAGGCGCATTTTGTCGTGGGAACCGGAGGAGGCCACGCAGCTCGGCAGGTTCAGCTGCAGCAACTGGTCCAGTACTTCTTCGATTCCCGCCACCGGCGCCAGCTCCCGATGAAAGGCCGCGCGAATGCGCCGCTCGGTATTGTCGAAATAGTCGTGGGGCAGCGGCCCGCCGTAGCGGGTTTCGATTTCAGCCAGACAATCCCTGGCCGGGCGCCCGCTGAACTGTTCGTCCAGCTCCTCGACGCTGGTGCACAGGCCGAGCTTGTTCATCTCCTCGGCGAGAATACGGCAGACGATGGTTTCACTGTCCACCAGCACGCCGTCGCAATCGAAGATCACCAGTTGTGTCGCGAACATCCGCCCTATTCTCCCCTCAGCCCTTCAGTCAGTGTGCCCGTCATGCCATCAAGTGGCCGACAACAGCAGCAGCGCCAGCAGAATACCGAGGACGCCACTGGCGCGCAGGAAATTTTCGTTGCCGCTGGCAACCCTGATCGCCAGCGCCTTGCTGCGCTCGAAACCGATAAACAGCATATAGGCCCCAGCCAGTACCAGAAGAGTACCGAGGGCGTTCAGGAGAATATTCCAGGCGTGGGTATCGGCGATCAGCAGCATAATCAGACCGACAATCACCCGACCCCAGGCGGCAAAGGCGTAGCCGGCCCGGTTGAGCCGCTCGCTCAGGTCGCGGACCAGTTGTGGCCGCACGATGACGGCGATGGAGAGACTCATGATCGCAAGGCCCAGCAGCCACAAAATCAACTTCACCATTATTCTCTCTGCTCCCCGCTATTCTCTTCCCTGCCACCTGTGCGCTTTGCGCGCTTGATCCAGCCCTATCCTCGCCCCTGCACCTTTACCTGCACTGCACCTTTACTTGTACCTGCACCTGTACAGCTCGGGCCTATAGATCGCCCCATTGATACTGCAACACCGACAGGGCCGCAACCGGCGCTGTCTCCGTGCGCAGCACCCGCGGACCCAGCCGCAGCGGCGCATAACCGCGGGCCAGCGCCGCCTCGATTTCAATCCCGGACAGGCCGCCCTCCGGTCCTACAAGCAGCTGCGCCGAATCCGGGCGCCCGCGCTGCTGCTCCAGCTGGCGCAGGGAGACCTCCGTGCGGTGGTGCAGCACCAGCCCCAGGTCCGCCGCCATGTCAGCATCCAGAAAGCCGGCAAACTTCTGCGGCGCGGCGATCTCCGGTACCCGGTTGCGGGCGCACTGCTCGCAGGCGCTGATGGCGATCTGGCGCCAGTGCGCGAGCTTTTTCTGCAGCCGCTCCCCGCTCAGCTTCACTTCACAGCGCTCGGTAAAAAGTGGCTGGATACGGGCCACCCCCAGTTCGGTGGCCTTCTGAATCACCCATTCGAAACGGTCGCCGCGGGAAATACCGATGGCCAATGTCAGCGCCAGTGGCGACTGGCGATCTTCTTCAGAGAATTGCCCCAGGCGGGCGAGGGCGCGCTTGCCGGTGGCCACCAGCTCGGCCTCGTACTCGCCGCCGCGGCCATCGAAAATCACCAGCGGCCGCCCCGCCTGCAGGCGCAGCACCTTGAGCAGGTGGCGGCTGGCGTTCTCGTCCAGTTCGATTTCGCTGAGCCCGGCCAGGGGTTCATGGGAATAAATACGTGGTACGCGCATCGCGCACAATCCTCGTCGACAAAGGGGACAAACCAAAAACGCCGACTCGGGGCCGGCGTTTTCTCTCAGGAGGCTAGTTTAGGCGTTTTCCACCGGGGCGGACAATTGGCCGCTGCCCTCACCCCCATTCACAGCCCCACTCTCATTCACAGCCTGCCGGGGGCCGTGCACTTTCTCGCGCACTATCTCTATCACCTTGTACAGGTTGGGCACCAGAATCAGGGTCACCGCCGTGGCGAACAGCACCCCGAAGGCCAGGCTCACCACCATGGGGATCAGGAACTTGGCCTGCAGCGAGCGCTCGAACATGATCGGCACCAGCCCCACAAAGGTGGTGATGGAGGTGAGGATAATGGGCCGGAAGCGATCGGTACCGGCCTGTTTGACCGCATCCAGCACCGCCATGCCGCGATCGCGCAGCTGGTTGATGCGGTCCATCAAGACCAGATTGTCATTGACCACCACCCCCGCCGCGGCGAGGAAACCAAGCATCGACATCAGGCTGATATCGTAGCCAGTGATCAGGTGGCCGACGATACCGCCGAAGAAGCCGAACGGCACCGCCGTGAGGATCAGCAGCGGCTGCGAATAGGAGCGGAAGGCGATGGCCAGCAGGGCGTAAATCACACACACCGACACAATAAACCCGACCAACAAAGCAATGACGAACTCCCGCTGTTCGCGCATCTGCCCGGCGGTCTTGAGGCTGAAGCCGGGGAATTCCCGTTCCCACTGCGGGAAGGCGGTCTTGCGCAAGTCTTCCAGTACCTGGAAGGATTCGGTGGTACCCGGCTCGATTTCCGCGGTGATACGCAGCGAGCGCTCGCGGTCGTTGCGACGGATGGTGGTATAGCCGGGCACGTACACCGCGTCTGCCACCGCATTGAAGGGGATCTCGCCCTCGCTGGTGCGGATGCGCACGCGGTGGATCTGGTCCTCACCGGCGCGCTCCTCCTGCGGATAGCGCACCATCACCCGCACATCCTCGCTGCCACGGGGAATGCGCTGCACCTCTTCGCCGTAAAAGCCCTGGCGCACCTGGCGGGCCACATCCCCGAGGGTCACGCCCATATTGGCGGCGTAGGGCTTGAGCTGGATTTCGATATCCTGGCGCGCACTGGAGAGGTTGTCGCGCACATCATACAGCCCCTCATAAGAGGCCAGTTTCGCCTTCACCGCATCGGCGGCGCGGCGCAGCTCGGCCATATCGCCGGAACCTGTGCTCAGTTGCAGCGCCATCCCCGGGCCGGAGTTGTTGATGGTGGATACGATGTTCATATCCTCGACATTGCCCGGCAGGTCGCCGATATAGTCTCGCCAGCGCAGGGCCAGCTCCTTGGGCGACACCTCGCGCTCCTCACCGGGCACCAGCTGCAGGTTGACGTAGATATTGCCGCGCCACAGAAACATGATGCTGTTGCGCAGGAAAGGACCGCCGTTTTTCGCCAGCATCTCCTCATCCCGCTCCAGGCGGTCGGCGGCGGCGACAAACTGCTTCATCACCCGCTCGGCTTCCTCGAAAGACTCACCGGGGGTCATGCTGGCCCTCAGCTGCAGCATATCGGAGGGAACATCCGGCATGAAACTGGTCTTCAGGTAGCCTTCCTTGTAGATAAACACCGCCGTGAGCAGGGCAAAGAAAAACACCATCACGGTCACGCGGCTGTTATCCAGGGTTTTCGTCAGCAGCGGCTGATAGTAGCGCCGGTTGGCTGCGCTGAGGCCGCCGGCGAAGCGGGCGCGCAGTGCCTGCAGCTTGCGCCCGACAGCGGAAGTGGCGGGTTTCTCCGGCTGCAGGGAGGCCAAGTGCGCGGGCAGGATCAGCAGGGATTCCACCAGCGAGAACAGCAGGCACAGCAGCACCACCGCGCCCAGGGTCAGCGCCTGACTGGCGGCACCGCCGGGCAGAAACAGGAACTGCACAAAGAACACCATGGTGGAGACCACGGCGAAAATCACCGGTTTGGATACCTGCTTGACACCGGCCTCCGCCGCCGCCAGGCCGCGCAGGCCCTGATCGTGGGCGGCATGCACCGACTCGCCGACGATAATGGCATCGTCAACGACGATGCCGAGAATCAGCAGGAAGGCGAACAGCGACAGCATATTCAGGGTCACGCCGGTCAGCGGCAGCAGCCACAGGGCGCCCATAAAGGCGGTGGCAATGCCCACGGTCACCCAGACCGCCAGCGCCGGGCGCAGGAACAGCATCAGCAGCAGGAATACCAGCAGCAGGCCACCGATAGCGTTTTTGAGCAGCAGCCCCATGCGGTCTGCGTAGAGGGTGGAGTTGTCCGACCAGATCTCCAGTTGCACACCCGGCGGCAATTCGTCGCGCACCTCTTCCACAAAAGCGCGCACGCGCTCGGCGGTGGCCACCACGTCCAGCGGCTCGCCCTGCAGCACCCGCAGGTTCATGGCCGGCTTGCCGTTAAAGCGGATCACCGAGCCCTCTTCCTCAAAGCCGTCGCGGATGGTGGCCACGTCTCTGAGCAGCAGCACCGTGCCATCGGGGCGGCTCAGCACCGGGATCTGGCCGAATTCATAGGCGGTGTAGGCCTGGCCGCGGGTCTGCACCTGAATATCGCCGCGGTCGGAGCGAATGGTGCCGGCGGGCAGGTCCAGGGACGAGCGCTGCACCGCATTGGCCACATCGTCGAAGCTCAGGTTGTAGCGGCGCAGGTCCACCTCGGAGACCTCGATCGACATCTCGTCGGCGCGCTCGCCCCAGATCACCACCTGGCGCACGCCGGTGAGCAACATCAGTCTGTCGCGCAGGTTGACCGCGGTCTCCTTGAGCAGGCGCTCGGACACATCGCCGCCGAGGGCGATATGCATCATCTCCATTTCCCATTCCGCCATCGCCACCACAGGGCGCTCGATATCCGCCGGGAAAGTATTGATGCTGTCGACCTTGACCTTGATATCGTTCAGCAGGCGCAGCTCGTCATAGCCCTCCATCGCCTCCACGCGCACCGTGGAGTGGCTGCGACGGGAGAAGGAGTTAACCTCCTTGATGCCCTTGATATCGGTCAGGGCCTGTTCGACCCGCACCGTCACCTGCTGTTCAACCTCCGCCGGGCCGGCACCGGGGTAGGAGATATCCACCGCGACCGTGCTGGACTCGCCGCTGGGGAACACCTCGCGGCCGACATTCAGCACGCCGAAGATGCCGCCGATAAAAATCATCACCATCAGCAGGTTGGCGGCCTTGCTGTTGCGGACGAACCACCCGATCACACCATTCATGATCAGCGCACTCCCTGAGTGGCGCCGCCGGCGCTGCGATTGGCGGTGTCAGTGGCAGCACCGGAAGCAGCCGGTGGCGCATTCAGAGCCTCGTCACCCAGAATCAGGCCGGCGGGTTTTTCGTTGAGGGGATTGGGGGTAATGGCCATGCCCTCGCGGGAGTAGCCGAGGCTCGAAACAATCACGCGCTCACCGGTGGCGAGGTCGCCGCGCACCCAGACCTGCTCGCCTGCGGCCTGCAGCAGCTCCACGGCCTTCACGCGCAGCTTGCTTTCCTCGTCCAGCACCAGCAGGTGATCGCCCTCGTGCAGCGCCTGGCGCGGCAGCCGCACCACATCATCAAAGGTTTTGCCGGCGATATCCGCTTCCACGAACAGGCCGTTCACCAGCGGCGCCTCGCCCTCATAGGGGTTCTTCACCTGCGCCACCGCGTACACAAAACGGCTGTTGGGATCGATGTTGGCCTCGGTGCGCACCAGCTGGCCGCGCCACTGGCGCTGTTGGCCGGCAATCTGCGCGCGCAGGCGCACCGCCGGCCCATTGGCAAAAGACTGCCCCAGCGGCACCTCCAGCAGGGCCAGCTGGCGGTCGGTCAACGGCAGGCGCACTTCGGCAATGCCGGTGCTGTGAATCCGCGCCAGCTTGGTGCCGGGGGTGATGTACTGGCCGAGGTCGACAAAGGTTTCGACCACGCGGCCGGCAAAGGGCGTTTTCAGCTGGGTGCGCTGCAGGTCCAGCCGGGCCTGGTCCCGGTCCGCCTCAGCCGCCGCCACCGCCGCTTCGGCGGCGGCCAGCTGCGGCTTGCGCAGGAACAGGGCGTTGGCCTCCTCGCTGCCCAGCTCGCGCCACTCGCGCTTGGCCTGCTTGGCGCGCCCGCGCTCCTGCGCCAGGGTCGCGCGGGCGTTGGCCAGCTGCGACTCGGCGCGGGTCAACTGGTACTGGTAGTCCGCCGACTCGATCTGCAGCAGCGACTGACCCGCGGTGAAGAATCCGCCGGCGACAAAGGCATCATCGACCCGCTCGATGGCGCCGCCGACCCGCGCCACCACTTCGATCTCATAGCGCGCGCGCACGGTGCCCTGGCTCGGCACCAGCAGCGCCTCGCGTCCAGGCTGTACGTAGAGCACATCGGCGATGGGCGGCACGCTCGCCTGAATGACCTTTTCCTCGGGTTTTGGCGCCATCTTGGTGACGACCGTCAACACGGCCACCCCGACAACAACCACGATACCTAACAGCTTGTTTTTCTTGGAAATTTTCACAGATACCCTCAACCCGGAAGCGGGCCGCAATGCGGACCCGAGATTGGTCAAAATTTGGCTAGGCGCATTCTACTGAACTTGGGCGCCAAAAGGAGCCTTGCCCATTGCAGGTCGTCGCAGGGAACTGCGCTTCGCCGCAAACCTTTCTCACCGCGCCCGGCTCCCGCATAATGCCGCTGCTAAATTCACCGGCGACACCCTCCGCCGTCGCCGGGCCTAGACGTACTCGCAGCAGAACGGATGTAGAAAAACAGATGCTGGATATCAACGCCCGAATCGCCGAAGAACTCAATGTGCGCCCACAACAAGTGGCCGCCACCGTCACCCTGCTGGACGAGGGCGCCACGGTGCCGTTTATCGCCCGCTACCGCAAAGAGGTGACCGGAGCCCTGGACGACACCCAGCTGCGCACCCTGGAAGAGCGCCTGCGCTACCTGCGCGAGCTTGAGGATCGCCGCGCCACCATCCTCAAAAGTATCGACGAGCAGGGCAAACTTACGCCGGAACTGGCCAATCAGATTCAAGCCGCGGACACCAAGAACCGCCTCGAAGACCTCTACCTGCCCTACAAGCCCAAGCGCCGCACCAAGGGCCAGATCGCCATCGAGGCGGGCCTGGAGCCGCTGGCCGACGCCCTCTTCGCCAACCCGGCGCTGAACCCGGAAGAGGAAGCGCAGAAATACCTGAACAGCGATAACGAGGACGCCGCCCTGCATGTGAAGGACATCAAGGCGGCCCTCGACGGGGCCAAGTTCATCCTGATGGAGCGCTTTGCGGAAGACGCCGAGCTGCTGGGCCGGCTGCGGGACTTCCTTAAACGCGATGGCGTGGTCAAGTCCCGGGTGCTGGACGGCAAGGAAGAGGAAGGCGCCAAGTTCCGCGACTATTTCGACTACGCCGAGGCCTGGTCCAAGGTGCCGTCGCACCGCGCGCTGGCCATCTTCCGCGGCCGCAACGAGGGGGCGCTGGCCATCAGCATCGGCCTCGATGGCGACGAGGATCGCCCCGCCACCGCTGGTCACCCCTGCGAGACCATGATCGCCAGACAGTTCGACATCAGCGATGAGGGCCGCCCCGCCGACAAGTGGCTGGGAGAAGTGGTGCGCTGGACCTGGCGCATCAAGCTGCTCACCAGCCTGGAAACCGACCTGATGGGCGAGCTGCGGGAAAAGGCCGAGGAAGAGGCCATCAAGGTTTTCTCCCGCAACCTGAAAGACCTGCTGCTGGCGGCCCCGGCCGGCCAGAAGGCCACCATCGGCCTCGACCCGGGCCTGCGCACCGGGGTGAAGGTGGCGGTCGTCGACGCCACCGGCAAGATACTGGACCACACCGCCATTTTCCCCAACCCACCGCAGAACCGCCTGCAGGAATCCGCCGCGGTGATCGCCGCCCTGTGCGAGAAGTACGATGTGGGCCTGATTGCCATCGGCAACGGCACCGCCAGCCGCGAGACCGACAAGTTCGTCGGCGAGACCATCAAGCAGTACAAGCTCAAGGCACAGAAGGTGATGGTCAACGAGGCCGGCGCCTCGGTCTATTCCGCCTCCGAGTTCGCCGCGCGGGAATTTCCCGATCTGGACGTCACCATTCGCGGCGCCATCTCCATCGCCCGCCGCCTGCAGGACCCGCTGGCGGAACTGGTGAAGATCGAGCCCAAATCCATCGGTGTCGGCCAGTACCAGCACGACGTCTCCCAGACCCAGCTGGCGCGCTCCCTGGACGCGGTGGTGGAGGACTGTGTGAACGGCGTTGGCGCCGAACTGAATTCCGCCTCCGCGCCGCTGCTGGCGCGGGTATCCGGCCTCAGCAGTTCCATCGCCGCCAATATCGTCAGCTACCGCGACCAGCACGGCGCCTTCAAAAGTCGCGACCAGCTCAAGGAAGTGCCGCGCCTCGGGCCCAAGGCGTTCGAGCAGGCCGCCGGCTTCCTGCGCATCAACAACGGTGAAAACCCGCTGGACAAGTCCGGGGTGCACCCGGAGGCCTACGTGGTGGTGCGCCGCATCGCCGAGAAGAGCGGCCGCGAGATCAACA
The DNA here is from genome assembly GCF_039545115.1 of Microbulbifer aestuariivivens. NCBI lineage: Bacteria > Pseudomonadati > Pseudomonadota > Gammaproteobacteria > Cellvibrionales > Microbulbiferaceae > Microbulbifer > Microbulbifer aestuariivivens. The sequence continues at coordinate 28,918 of NZ_BAABRT010000013.1, forward strand.
GCCTGATCGGCGACTCCGCCTTCCTGCGCAAACTGAATCCGGCGGATTACACCGATGACAAATTCGGTGTGCCCACGGTTACCGACATCATCGCCGAGCTGGAAAAACCCGGCCGCGACCCGCGCCCGGAATTCCGCACCGCCAAATTTGAAGACGGGGTGGAGGAAATCAAGGACCTGCGCCCGGCCATGGTGCTGGAGGGCACGGTGACCAACGTGACCAACTTCGGCGCCTTTGTGGATATCGGCGTGCACCAGGACGGTCTGGTGCATATCTCCGCCCTGTCGGAAAAGTTCGTCAAGGACCCGCATGAAGTGGTGAAAGCCGGCGATATCGTCAAGGTCAAGGTGATGGAAGTGGACGTCGCCCGCAAGCGTATCGGCCTGTCCATGCGCCTGTCCGACGAGCCCGGCGAGCAGGGCAGCGGCGGCGTGCAGAAAGGCGACCACCGCGAGAGCCGCCAGGCCAGCCGCCACAACAACCGCAACCGCCAGCAACAGGGCGGCGGCGGCAAGTCCCAGGGCAGCATGGGCGACCTGCTGATGGCGGCGATGAAAAACAAAAAATAACAAATAAACAAAAATGCAGTCAGCAACAACGGCAAAGGGCGCTCCAAGGAGCGCCCTTTTTTGTGCCGGCAGCCTAGACGCCGCACGGTAAACCCTGGAATTTAAAAGCCAGCCAGGCTTAAACCTCTGCCGGCCTGCGCTTCAGTCCATGCGGCACATTGCACAGAGCTTATTGCCGGAGGGGTCGCGCAGGTAGGCCAGGTACAGTTTCATGCCGGAAGTCTCGCGCACACCGGGCGGGTCCTCGCACTCGCTGCCGCCATGGGCCAGCCCCGCCGCATGCCAGTCATCGATCACGTCCGGGCTCTCGGCGGTAAAACCAATGGTGCTGCCGTTGCCGTGGCAGGCCGGGTTGCCATCAATCGGCTTGGTGATGCCGAATATGCCACCGTTGCCAAAGTAAAAGCAGCGCCCCTTCGGATCGATAGTGCCGGGCTTGTAACCCAGCTTGTCCATCACCGCGTCGTAAAAATTCTTCGATGCCTCGATATCATTGGCACCGATCATTATGTGGCTAAACATCCTATTTCTCCGTGGTATTGCTCAAGTCTATTGAGCCCGTTTGTTAACGCGGAAATGACCCCGCGATCTCTGCTAAGTGATTCCGCTTTCATCGGCAGCTGCAACATGGGCCGGCCATGTGGCGATCCGCTAATCTGGCAATGGGCCCATCCGCATCACCGCCGGCACTCATCCTCCCACTTCCGGGAGGAGCTTTGCTATGGTTTTCGGCAGCGTGTCAGCGGCTTTTGCTTAAGCGTTTTATGGCGATTTCGCTAAGCCGATTTCAGCTGGGTGTCGCTGTCAGCAGCAGTACCTTGGCCAGAGCCAGTGCCGGAAAACACCTTGCGCAAGAGCGGGACTGCCTTGCGCCAGCCCAGCACCGCCTGCGCCGCGACCACGCCGCCGTACATGGCACCGGCCACGCCGCAGCTCATAATATCCTGCCCGGTCAGGTAGAGGCCCCGGATACGCGTTTGCGGCCGCAGCCACTGCTGCTGGAAACGGGCCGGGTCGTGGTCCAGGCCATAGATTTCACCGCGCTGATAAAAACAGAAGTGTTTGGTCGACAGCGGGGTGGACAGCTCGTAGTAATCAATCTCGCCGCGCAGGTGCGGGAAAGTTTCGTAAAGGCGCTCCAGCAGCCTCTGACTGAACTGTTCCTTCAAGGCTTCGTAGTCCTCGCCGCGCTTGCCCCACTCCTGATCCGTCCACTGCTCGAACCACTCATAGGGCCCGGGGCTGACGATCTCGATGGTGGCGCGGTCCGGATAACGCTGGGTGAATGTCGGATCTTTGGCGGACGGAAAGGAGATATAGACCAGCGGAATCTGCGCCGCCGGATCATCGAGAAAACGCTGCAGGTCCGCGCTGTAGTCCGCACTGGGATAAAGCCAGTAGTTGGTTTTCGGCAGGCCCAGTTGCTCGGCGGTTTTCTTCAGGCCGATATACAGGCACAGGTGCGACATCGACGGCTTCACCGTGCCCAGGTCGTGGTGATAACCGGCCTGCTCGGTGGCGCTCTCCGGCAGCAGTTTGTCGAAGGTATTGAACACGCCGGCATTGGAGATGACGAGCGGCGAGCGGATTTCGGTACCATCTTTCATGCGCACGCCGCAGGCCCGGTTTCCGTCCATCAGGATGGTCTCCACCTCCGCATAGGTGAACACCTCGCCGCCACTCGCCTGCACCTGCGGAATAATGGTTGCCGCCAGCGCACTGGCGCCACCGACCGGGTAATAACCGCCGTGCAGGTAGTGCTTCACGATCAGGGCGTGAATGATAAAACTGCCCTCCCGCGGCGGCATGCCATTGTCCCCCCACTGGCCGCTGAGTGCGGCTATCAGCTGCTCGTTGTCCGTCAGCTCGCGCAGGACTTCGTAGGTGGTTTTATTCAGGTATGCGGGCAGCCGCCATTTCCTCCACTGCGACAACAGCGGCGCACACCAGCCCGGCAGCATTTTTTCCAGCGTCAGCAGGCGCATGGCCCTGCCCACCGCACTGACCCGCTGCAGATAACGCTGCAGTGTCTGTTCCTCGCCGGGAAAATGCTCCAGCAGTCCGGCGATAAAAGCCTCCCGGCCCGCGCGCAGATCGTAGCGCTTCTCACCGATGCAGATACGGTCATAGGTGCTGTCCATGGGCGCCCAGCGCAGCCGCCCGGCGCTGAGGAAATCGAACAGCCTGCGGGTCATGGTCGGGTGACTGCCCACATCGCCGATATAGTGCACCCCCACATCCCACTCATAACCATTGCGCTCATAGGCGTGGGTCATGCCACCGGCGGTGTAATGCTGTTCCAGCACCAGCACCTTGTTGCCGGCGGCACTGAGCAGTGCCGCGGTGGTCAGGCCGCCGATGCCGGAACCGATGACAATGGCATCGTAGGGGCCGTTGAGGCGATTGCAGCGATAGCGGCGGCCGACACGGGGGCTTTGGGAGCGGGGACTGATACCGGCGGGGCGGGACGAGGCCCCACCTCCGGCAGAAGCGTGGACTGGGCTGGCGCTATTGGGCTGGCTTGCGGACATGGGCGGCTCACTGTTCTGGCTATTTCTTATCGTTATTTCGGCAACCTGTCACCTGGTGCGTTACCTGATGAGGTAACTTAGCCGGCGGCGCCCGGCAGCGCAATTACCCCAGCCTGCCAACCGCCATGATCCTTTGGCTCAGCTGCACCTGGTTGTTCCCGCTACCGTTTCACTCTGGTTTCTTTACTTTGGTTTCTTTACTTTGGTTTCTGTACACGGGTCTCTGCACTCCGACCCCTGCACTCCGGCCCCTGCACGCCATTGGCCACCAAAAATCCAATGTATGCGGCGGTGCGCGCGGCGTGGTCCTCGATATCGAAGTAGGGGTTAAATTCCGCCATGTCCGCCAGGCAGACTTTGCCGGATTCCAGCACCGTATCGACGAGGGGCTCGAACAAGTCCAGCGGCAGGCCCCGCGCCGCCGGGGCGCTGACCGCGGGCATTACCGCCGCCGGCAACACATCGAGACAGATGCTCAGATAGACCAAATCCACCCCATCAATAAAGTCCGCAATCCGCCGGCGGCACTGTTGCAGAGTCCAGGCGCTGATGTCGCGATCGCCAATTATCTGCGCACCCAGCTCATCGGCGCGATTGAACAGGGCCGGAGTATTGACCGCGGCCGAGGCGCCCACACAAAGATAATTGAACGGCTTGCCGTTGATCTCGCACTGCTCGGCGATCTGGAAAAAGGGCGTTGCCGAGGACCCCTGGGGTTTTGGCACACGCAGGTCGAGATGCGCGGCGAAATTGACAATGCCGAGGGTCTTTTCACGCTGCTGTTCGCGCATCCAGCGGGCGATGCCCTGATAACAGCCGAAGGCGATTTCATGACCGCCCCCCAGCACCAGCGGGAAGTGACCGTCGCTCAACAGTTCGGTGACCCGCGCGCCCAGCAATGCCTGGGCCGACTCCAGGTCCTCCTTCTCGACCCGCACATTCCCCCCGTCGTAGAGGGGGGCATCGAAGGTGGCCGGCAGGTTGGCCATGGCCATACGCAGAATTCTCGGTCCCTTGGCGGCGCCGATACGGCCGCGGTTGCGGCGCACCCCTTCGTCGGAGGCAAAGCCGAGAATCGCCACACCGGGCGCGCTGTCCAGCTGCAGCGGCGTAATACGCTGGTGCCAGCGCTCACCGGCCCTGCCATCCTCGCGGTCGGTGCGACCGCTCCACAGGCGCATATCAGCCAGCTGCAACATGTCTGCCTCCAAAGTAAGTACGGGCCTGTGTCAGAGCTTCAATCCGAGCGGTCGGTTAAAAATCCTGCGCGGTCGGCCGCACCACAATCTCATTGATATCAACATCCGCAGGTTGCTCGATCGCATAGGCAATGGCGCGGGCGATGGAATCGGCGGGGATTGAACAGGTTTTATAGAATTCCTGAATAGCTGCGGCACTTGCCGCATCGGAAGAACCATTCTTGAGCTCTGATTCCACCGCCCCCGGCTCGATTGTGGTGGTGCGTATGCTGCCGCCCACTTCAGCGCGCAGCCCTTCAGAAATGGCCCGCACCGCAAATTTAGTGCCGCTATAAACGGTACCGCCCGGGCTGAATACCTTAATCCCGGCCACAGAGGAGATATTGATAAAGTGACCGCTGCCCTGCTGCACAAACACGGGAAGCGCGGCCGCGATGCCATAAAGGACGCCTTTGATATTGATATCAACCATGCGGTCCCACTCGTCCACCTTCAGCGCCGAGAGGGGCGCGATGGCCATCAGCCCGGCGTTGTTCACCATTACGTCCACACGGCCAAAGCTGTCCTGTGCCTTCTGCAGCAGGCCTTCCACATCACCTTGAATGGTCACATCGGTTTGATGGAATGTGGCTTGCCCGCCGTCAGCGTTGATGTCATCGGCGATGGCTTTAAGCTTTTCTGCCCGCCGCGCACCCAATACCACCTTGGCGCCGAGCGAGGCTAAATGGCGGGCTGTCTCTTCGCCGATACCACTGCTGCCGCCGGTAATGACGACCACCTTGTTTGCAATGTTACCCATGCTGATACCTCTGGCCCTGTAACACTTTGTGACTGGCTGCGATTCTTTGTAAACCTTGTAGTGGCGTATCCTTCTATCCGTAACTCTCTAACCGCCACTGTCTAACCGTCACCCTCTAACCTTCATCTCTAATCGTCACCGTCCAAGTGTGTAATACCAGACACCGCCAAGCAGGGGGGTGCCTCACCCATTCAAAAGCAGTGCCGGTGAATGGCGGTGCTGGTGAATAGCCGCGCCGATGAATAGCAGCGCCGGCGCAGCGGCAGACCTCGAATCAGAGCGGCGCGCTTTTCCCTGTTCTAACCATAGACGCTCCCTCCATTCGGGGCAGAATTATCCATTGCCAATAACCCGCAATAGCCCCCGTTGCCCTAACTGCAAAGCCGGCCAATCGAAAGCCGGCAATCGCCAGCGCCGCCAAACCGATGCCGGCACGGTCGATCTTTTGCAGGATGTATTGCCATTACCCAGAGGCGGTAACTGGGTGACAGAAACCGCGCGCTGGCAATAGCGCGGCGCTGGGGAAATCCCCCTGGCGGGGCAGGACGGTTTTGTGTGCCTGGTTTCTGAGCTTTTTCTATCAGTCCTTGGTTTTGCCCGTATTTTTCTCCCGACTCTGGATTTGCCACAGCCTGGCGAGCTGCTACCTCTCTAGCTTCCTCTTACCTCTGCCCTTTGCCCTTTGCCCTTTGCCCTTTGCCGAGCAAAAAAACACATCAAAAAACCACATCAAAAACGGTGTGGGGGCGCCTTTCTTTTCACATTAATCTTCTCCGGTTCAAGCAATCTGTAAGTTGGCAAAGGATTCCGCGGGCATGGATTCGCCCCGCTCAAATGCCTTTGACCTGCCCTTGGAATCTGGCTCGGGGATCTGGCTCTGAGACCCAACACTGGGGTCTGGCATTACCACGGGAACTGCATGCACGATTCGGCAGCCAAGCGGACTAGAGGCAAGCAGGAGAGGACGAAGGAAATAAACAATCAGAGAAGGAAGAAAGGGGAAAAGGAGCGGACGAAGAAAGGGAGGAAAATCGCGCCACAACTGCTAGGCTGAAATCAGACGCTGTACCCGCCAGCAGGCGTGGAGGTCACTGATGAATTCGCAGCTCCGCAAACCGTGGGCCATTGCCTCAAGACTGACAATCGCTGCAGCCCTGACGCTCGCAGCGGCTCTGGCACTACCCGGCTGCGCCGACTCGGGATATTCACCCGGGGGTAACGCCGGCCACTACCGCGTCGGCGGCACCTACTATCACTGTCACCCCGGCGGTATCTGCCACAGCGCGCGCCATTCGAATTATTACCTGGTGGATGGTGTCTATCGCCCCCGCCCCGGCCACTACCGGCAGCGGCCGTCTTATCAACCCCGGCCGCCTCATAACCGCCCACCGCAATACCGGCCACCTGATGATCACGTCCGGCCGCAGCCTCTGCCGGCCCGACCGAGACCCCGCTGAGCGCTTTTTGCCCCCAGCCAACCCCGCGGTAGCGTCCATGGCGACGCAGGGAATGCCGACACCCGAGGAGATTCCAAGCGGAGACAACACCATGAACAGAACCATTAAAAGCGCGCTGATCGTCGCCGCGATCTGCTCCGCACTCAGCCTCAGCGCCTGCGTCGCGGATGGCTATTACGCCGGGGGGAGTTATTACTCCAGTTACCCTTACTACTCGCGGCCCTATCTCTATCCATCAAGTGGGGCCTACCTCTACTATTCATCGCCCCGTTACCGGCCCTACTATCACCACCATCACCGCCCCCACTACAACCGCCCGGGGCGTCCCCATTACAACCGACCCGGCCGCCCCCATTACAACCGTCCGGGGCGCCCGCCCCACCATCGACCAGGCCGCCCTCAATCCAACCGTCCGCCACAGGGAGGCACACATCGTCCGCGCCGCTGACCAATATTCCTGAGCCAGTTAAAAGCTCTGCCCGCAGACAATATTGTCTGCGGCACTTTGTATAAACCTGATTGCATAACCCGGCGGCGTCAGCGGGCCAGCCCATGCAGTGCAGTGGCTGGCCGCCCTGCGCCGCTACTATCGCGCACACAGCGGACCAGGGTTTTGCTCTCCAGCTCCTCCTGCGTGCAATTGAATTGCTGACCATTCACAGTCAGGGATTTGGGGGCACCCTCGGACGCGGTTGTAGAACAACCGGCAACTCCTGTCGCCATGGCCGCTGCCAGCAGAATACCAATAAATTTCTGCACTGCAGTGTCCTCAAAATTACGATCACCGGGCGGCGACTGCCGCCCTCTCGTTCCAGCCTAGAGGAAGCAGCCGTCACGGTGAGGCAATGCGCGCCACTTTGTAAAATTCTGCGACACGCCCCCCAGGCAAGTGGTAATCCACAGATGGAAGCGCGCCAAGAGACAAGAGACAAGATAGATAACTCGCTAAACAGAAAACCCCTTTACCTTTGATAAACAGCCCTGATAGACAGCCCCATAAAAAGCCCCATTGATAAAGCGCCACTGCGTTCCGGGCCAGCGGGTTAGCGGGTTAGCGGGTTAAACAAGCGCGCCGCAAGGCCCTGAGTCCTAGCCCCTCAACAGCAACGCAGAGTCGCGCCATATCACCCACAGGAGCGCCCAAGCCCCCAGGCGGCAGCGACACGACGATTTATTCCCGTCAGATCATCTGCCGCCACTCATTTACCGCTACCTATGTGCCGCCAAAGCCTCTGGCGTCGCTCAGTTCCCGACCGGATTCTCCTGACGAGCACAGCCTGTCGCTCGTTTCCACTTGCAGCTCGGCGGCAACAACTAAGCTTGAGACAGGATGCAAGGACAGGGATAGCTGCGCCTCCGCTTGCTGGGCGCGGAAGATGAGGTTGAGATGAGCAAATTTGGATTGTTGTGGCTGGCCGGACTCACGCTGGTAATCGCAGGATGCCTGAATCTCGACACAGGCCAACCCCAGGTGGTACAGACCGCGGGCAGCCTGAACTCTGTCTGTGGCAATCAATGGCAGCTGAGAAGGCTGCGGGTCAATGGCGCGGTGGTGCCGATCGAAGACCCCTCAGCTTTCACCTTCCTCTGCAATCCGGAAGGGGATGTGGTGGGCAAGAGCGGCATCAACACCTACGGCGGCAACCTGCAGATTACCGACAACGGATTGATGCTGTGGGATACCTCCAGCTTTGCCTCCACGAAAATGGCCGGGCCACCGCTGCTGATGGACCAGGAAAATGCCTACCTGCGCGCCCTTGCCGGCACGCGGCAGGCATTTACCAAATCCGGCGGCGACCGCCTGATCCTGCGCGATCCTTCCGGGGATATCTATATCGAATATATCCGGGTGGCGCCTTGACCCCAACCACAGACCCGGGGCGTTTTTTGTAGTTAAATACGCTGGACACTTCACCAGATAATGAGAATTGTCCCATGTTGCTCCGGCCGGCAGTATTTGCTGTTATTGCGCTCCTCCCTGTACTCAGCAGCTGTGGCATGCTGGATGAAAGCCTCACAGAAGCGCCCATGGCGACTCTGTCGGTCTGTGATCACCAGTGGCTGCTGCAAAGCCTGACTGTGGAAGGGCGCCAGCACCGTTCGCGGCTGTTGTGGCAAAAACTCTGGCGCGACCGCCCGTATTTCACCTGTGATGATCTCGGCTATGTCCGCGGCAGCGGCGGCAGCAACCCCTATCTGGGCAGGTTTTCCCTTCACCGTGATGGCGAACAGGCTGGAGCAAAAATTGTCTGGTCCAAGGTTCCCGCAGTGTCGCGCATGGGCGGCGCGCGCAACAGCAGCGCCATGGAGCAGGATTACCTGCGGGCGCTGACACAGACTGAAATACTGCGAGTGGATGGCGATGTGCTGATTCTGCACAGCGCGCGCGACAATACGCGGCTGGAGTTTGAGCGCGCACAAGCCCCGCTTCCCGCCGCTACCAAGCCATAACGAACCGCGCCTCTATCTTTTACCCTCCACTCTCATGCCGGCTACTGTCACCAGGAAAATCCTGAGCCAAACTTAACAGGAACAACCAGGATAAAAAGGCGGAGAAAAACAGGACGCAAATAGGCAGAAGAAAATCGCAGACAAAAAAATGGCGGCCATGGGGCCGCCAACACTATTTACCGTCTGTGAAGACTTCGAGTCAGGGGCGCATTCCACCCACTGCCCGACACCACCAAAACGGTGGAAATTCCAATAAAAGAGAGAAGAACAACATTCCCGCACTCATCATACGGGTCGGACAAGCCGTTCGTTGTGAGGAAAATTATATCCAGCCTCTGTGACAGGCATATGACAATTCGCAAGCTTTTGGACGATTGACTGGCACAGGCCGGGCCCAGCGCCGGGTTGCCCCACACGGGCTTGCAATAAAATCCTCAACAGACTCTCAAAAAACCGATCCTCAAACTCTTCGCGGTTCTTGCAAAAATTCTTTCAAGAAATCTTTCAAGAACCTTTCAAGAAGCCTTTCACAAAAATTTTCCACAAGAATCCTTCACAACAAATCTTGCAAGAAGCTCTTCTCCAGCACTCAACCCCTCACTCCGTCAAGCGCGCAGCCATGCCCCCACAAGCTCAACGCCGGCGCTGGTGTCGTTCCAGATTGTCCTGCCGTTTGCGCTCGCTTTTGCGCAGCAGTATGTAAGTGGCCCCCAAGCCGCCGTGGTGCTTTTGCGCCGTGTGGAACGCCAGCACTTCGTTGAGCTGCGGCAGCCAGGCATTGACGCAGCTTTTCAGCAGCGCCGGCTGCTTGCGCCCCTCACCCTTGCCATGGGTGATCAGCGCACAGCGCACGTCCGCTTCCAGGCAATCGCGCACGAATTCAAACACCGCCCGCCGGGCCGACTCGACAGAGTGACGGTGCAAGTCCAGCCGCGCATCCACCGGGTACTTGCCCAAACGAAGATTGCGATAGACGCCGTTCTGAACGCCGTCGCGTTTGAACTCCAGCGGGTCCCAGGGGTCAACGGGGTCGACGAACTCCCCCGCCAGGGGATTCAGTTCCAGACCTTCCTCGCGGATAGCGGCTTCGCGGCGGGCGCGCAGACTGAGACCGGCTTGCTGCGTTTTTTTCAGCGCCACGCGGCGCTCCCGCGCCAGTGGTTTGACATCCCCCAGCTGGCCGAGGGCCTCTCTGAAAAGCTCGTTATTATCGTCTGCCACTGTACAAGCTCCCCCAGTGCAAAATCTTACGGATCAAGAAACAGATCGACGGTCAGCTGGTCGGCGTTGTCGGGATTGTGGGCGTAACCGCTGAAGTCCGTGACGCCGCGCGCCCGCAGCAGTTCCTCATCGATCAACTGCTGGCCGGACAATTCCCCGGTGGTTGTCTGCAAAATCTCGTAGGCGGCGTCCGCCATGATCGTCGGCTTGCGGCTCTGCTCGAACATTTCCCGGCCGCCCACGGCAAACTCGATCGCCGCCGTGGCCACCAGGGTGCGCGGCCACAATGTGCTGACGCTGATGCCGGCTTGGCGCAGCTCTTCCGCCAGCCCCAGGCTGAGAATGGTCATGCCGAACTTGGACAGCGCGTAGGGCGCAAATGGCCCCAGCCATTTGGGCTGCAGGTTCAGAGGCGGTGACAGGCTGATGATATGGCCGGGGCTGGACTGTTTCAGGTAGGGCATCGCCAGATGCGCGGTGAGGTAAACGGCGCGGCTGTTGATGCTCTGCATCAGGTCGTAACGCTTGGGCGGGGTATCTTCCACTGTGGTGAGATTGATGGCGCCGGCGTTGTTGACCACCGCATCGATGCCACCGAACTTTTCCGCGGCCTGTGCCAGGGCATCCGCCACCTGCTCCTCCTCGCGCACGTCCACCTGCAGCGCCAGCGCCTTGCCGCCGAGTGCTTCTACCTCCTCCGCCACCGAAAAAATGGTGCCCGGCAGCTTGGGGTGCGGCTGTGCAGACTTGGCGGCGATGACGATATTGGCACCGTTGGCGGCGCACTTGAGGGCGATGGCGCGGCCGATGCCGCGGCTGGCGCCGGTGATAAATACCGTCTGGCCCTTTAGAGCGCCGGTATTTTTAGTCAGGGTAGCGAAGGCTTCAATCTCACTCATCGGTCACTCCACGGTAGGTTGGTCGGCACTCACCACGGCCGGGGTGTAAATTTCTCTAAACAGCGGCGGCATGCGCTTGGGCTTGCCGGAGGACAGCTCGATACAGACCAGCTGCCATTGGGCGCGCAGGATCAGGGCGCCGTCGGCGGGGCGCAACACCTGAAAGCGCCGCACCATGTTCAGCCGCCCATCCACCAGGGTCAGCCAGGTGGCAAACAGCAGCGCGTCGCCCTCTTTCGCCGCCAGTATATAGTCGTACTCGGCGTGACGGATGGCCATGCCGCGGTCGAGCTGTTGATAGCTGCCCAGATCCAGCCCCAGCTCGGCACTGTGGGCCCAGCCGGCGCGCTCGCACCAGCGCACATATTCGGCGTTGTTGGCGTGATGCAAGCCGTCCACGTGTTCGGCGCCGACGCTGACGGGCAGGATAAAGGGCCTGGGCAAGTCCCACTGCATGACGAGTTTCTCCGGTCGCTGGCCCCGAGCCTATGTGATCCCCCACAGGGCCTCAAGCGCGGCGCTCCAGTGACAAGCAAAAAAGTGACGACCAATAAAAACAGGCGGCCAATAAAAAAGGCCCCGGTTGGGGCCTTTACGCGTCGAGAGGGGAAGCGGTTCAGGCTTCGCTCTTCTCTTCCTGGGCGCCTTCGGCCTGGCTCTGGGCCTGGGCCAGGGCGGCGGCAAACAGGGCGTCGAAGTTGATCGGCGGCAACATCAGGGCCGGGAAGGAGCCCTTGGTTACGGCGCTGTCCACCACTTCGCGGGCATAGGGGAACAGAATCTGCGGGCAGGCGGTATTCAGCACCTGGGCCAGCTGCTGGCCTTCCAGACCCTTGACGGTGAACAGGCCGGCCTGCTGCACTTCCACCAGGAAGGCGGCTTCATCTTCCAGCTTGACGGTGATGGTCAGGGTCAACGCCACCTCGTAGAGGTCTTCGTCGATCTTGCTGGTTTTGGTGTTCAGCTCCTGGTTGACCTGGGGCTTCCACTCTTTCCTGAACACCTCGGCACCCATCGGCGTCTCGAAGGAGAGGTCTTTCAGGTAGATGCGCTGCATCGCGAATTGTACGTTTGGAGCCTCTGCGTTAGCCGCTGCGCCGTTTTGTTCTTCAGCCATGGTACTGCCTGTTCTTTATAAAAGTGTTTCGTTTTGCCTTCCGTGAGAAAGACTCCCTCTTAGAGTCTTTCAAATGGGGCCATTGAAAGCCGTTTCAAGGCCGGGAGGAATCGCCGAGTGCTTTTGCCCGCCGATGCGCGCAGGGGTCAGATGCCCAGCAGCTTGTCCAGGTTGCCGCTGCGCTCGATGGCCATCAGCTCGTCACAGCCGCCCACGTGCTGGTCGCCGATCCAGATCTGCGGCACCGTGTGCCTGCCCGCCTTGGCGGTCATCTCTGCGCGCAGGCTGGGATTGCCATCCACGGCGATCTCGTCGTACTTCACGCCCTTCTGGTCCAGCAGGTATTTAGCCCGAATACAGAAGGGACAGAAGCGCGTAGTGTAAATCACGACGTTTTGCATAATGTTTACCGCAATACCTTTACCACAACTTCTCGGCGCAAAAGTGTTTCAACCCTTGCCTCAGCTCTTCACCAGCGGCAGGTTCTGATTCGCCCACTCGCTCATGCCACCCTGCAGGCGGCGCACCTGAAAGCCCTCGCGTTTCAGCAGGCGGCCAACGGCGCCGGCGTGCTGCCCGAGCTTGTCCGCCACGATCAGCGGCTTGTCCTTGTACTTGGCCAGCTCACCGATGCGCCCGGCCACTTCCCCGTGGGGGATATGGATGGCATCGACGATGTGCCCGGCACTGAACTCGGCGCGGTCGCGCACATCCAGAACCCGCGCGTCCTCAATATTAATCAGCCGCGTCACCTCGTGCACGGAGGCCGGCGTGCCGGCCTGATGGCGCTCGGAGAACGCGAATACATAAAGTAAAAGCACCAGTAGGCTGACCAGCAGCCACTGCTCGCTCATAAAGACGAAAAAATCCACTCCGCCCCCAACTGTCTCTGTTGTTGTTTTCCCGCGGCCCCATGCCCCGGCCGGCGGCAGTATACACGATTGTGACCAATTATTAACCAAGACGCCGCAGTCCCGCCGGTCTGCGGAAACCTGACCGGGACGACTGAATCGGGTTAAAATCCGCCACCGTTTTGTTATCCACCGGCACAGGACCCCTCCGCTATGGCATCTGCGCAGTCTCACCCCCAGCACCGCCCTCTGGTTCTGCTGATCCTCGATGGCTTCGGCCACAGCGAGCACGCCGAGCACAATGCCATTCACGCCGCCCGCTCTCCGGTGTGGGACAGGATCTGGGCCGAGCGGCCGCGCACCCTGATCCAGACTTCCGGCATGGCGGTGGGTCTGCCCCAAGGGCAGATGGGCAACTCCGAGGTGGGTCACATGACTCTGGGCGCCGGGCGGGTGGTGTACCAGAACTTCACCCGCATCAACAAGGCCATCGCCGACGGCGACTTTTTCCGCAACCCGGCCTACACCGCTGCGGTCGACAAGGCCGTGGCCAATAACGGCGCGGTGCACATCATGGGGCTGCTGTCCGAGGGCGGCGTGCACTCCCACGAGGACCACATCGTTGCCATGATTACCCTGGCCGCGCAGCGCGGTGCCCGGGCTATTTATGTGCACGCCTTCCTGGATGGGCGCGACACCCCGCCGCGCAGCGCCGAACCGTCGCTGCAGCGGGTGATGCAGGTCTGCGACACGGTCGGCAACGCCCGCATTGCCACCCTGGCCGGACGCTACTTCGCCATGGACCGGGACCAGCGCTGGGAGCGCACCCAGCCGGTCTACGACCTGCTGACCAAAGGCGAGGCCGCCGAGCACGCCGAGGACCCGCTGGCGGCGCTGGCCGCCGCCTATGCGCGCGGCGAGAACGACGAATTCGTGGCCCCGACCCTGGTGGGCGAGCCGGCGCCGATTGCCGATGGCGACGCACTGATCTTTATGAACTTCCGCCCGGACCGCGCGCGCCAGTTGAGCCGCGCCTTTACCGAGGCGGATTTCGACGGCTTCCAGCGCGCCGTCACCCCGCAGCTGGCCGACTTTGTCATGACCACCGAGTACGCCGGGGATATTAACGCCAGCTGCGCCTTCCCCCCGGAGAAGCTGGTCAACTCCCTCGGCGAGTACCTGGCCGGGCGCGGTCTCAACCAGTTGCGTATCGCCGAGACCGAGAAATACGCCCATGTCACCTTCTTCTTCAGTGGCGGCCGCGAGGAACCCTACGCCGGCGAGACCCGCGAACTGATCAAATCCCCCAATGTGGCCACCTATGACCTGCAGCCGGAGATGAGCGCGCCGGAAGTCACCGACAAGCTGGTGGCGGCCATCGAAAGCGGGCGCTACGACGCCATTATCTGCAACTACGCCAACGGCGATATGGTGGGTCACACCGGCGTCTTCGAGGCGGCGGTGAAGGCGGTCGAGGCGCTGGACGGCTGCGTGGAGCGGGTGCTGAATGCCGCCCTGGCCGCCGGTGGCGAGGTGCTGATCACCGCCGATCACGGCAACGTGGAAGAGATGTACGACGCCGGTTCCGGCCAGGTGAGCACCCAGCACTCCACCCTGCCGGTGCCTTTCGTCTATATTGGCGAACGCAAGCTCAGCCTGCGCGACGGCGGCAGTCTCGCCGACGTGGCGCCGACCATGCTGGCGCTGATGGACCTGCCGCAACCTGCAGAAATGACCGGACACAGCCTGGTGCAATTCGACCAATGAGAACCCTGACCGCCATCCTCTTGTCGCTGTTACTGCTGCCCACCTGGCCGGCCCTGGCCGAGGATGCGGCGGGCGCGGACCAGCAGGCGCGCCTTGAGGAAATCAAGCAGCGCATCGCCACCTTACAGGCCGAACTCAACCAGGTGCGCAGCGAGCGCGACCAGTTGCTGAAGGATCTGGAAAAGAACGAAAAGGACATCTCCGAGCTGTACCAGCGCATAGACCGCATCAAAAACGATATGCGCGACCGCACCGACAAGCTCAAGGAGTTGAAGAAAGAGGAACAGCAGCTGCAAGAGTCGCGGCGAAGTATGCAGCGGCGGGTCGAGCAGGAAGTAGCCGCCGCATACCGACTAGGGAAACAGGAGCAGATCAAACTGCTGCTCAACCAGCAGGACCCACAGACCATCGCCCGCCAGCTTCGCTACCACGAATACTTCCTTCAAGAACGCAGCCGAGTCATCGGCGACTACCTCTCCACCCTCTCCTCCCTGCAGAAAGTTTCCTCCACCATCCAGAGTGAACGGGACAGCCTCGCTGCCGAGCGCCAGCGCCTGCAGGCCCAGGAAAAAGCCCTGGTCAGCGCCCAGCGCGCGCGCCAGCAAACCCTCGAGCGGCTGGCGGCGCAGCTCGCCGACAAAAGCGGGGAGCTGCAGCGACTCAATGGCGACCGCAACCGCCTGCAGCGGCTGGTGGATGAGGTCGGCCGCGCCATCGCCGCCCTCATCAGCCCCCGCGATCAGGAGCCCTTCGCCAAACAGCGTGGCCGCATGGCCTGGCCGGCCAAGGGGCGGCGCGCCAACGCCTTCGGGCAACCCCGCGCCAACGGCATCACCTGGAAAGGAATCGCCATTCGCGCCAGCGCCGGCGAACCGGTACGCGCCATTCACCGCGGGCGCGTGGTCTTTTCCGACTACCTGCGCGGTCAGGGCATGCTGATCATCCTCGACCACGGCGATGGCTACATGAGCCTCTACGCCCACAACCGCTCCCTCACCCGCAACCTGGGCGAGTGGGTTGAGCGCGGCGACACCATTGCCCGCACCGGCAACAGCGGCGGCAGCGAGCACACCGGGGTCTACTTCGAGATCCGTCACCGCGGCGAGCCACAGGACCCCACCCTCTGGTGCCGCGGCTGAGGCAGCCTGCTCGCCCACCTCACGCACTGCGCCCGCAGCGGGCACCGTCGGCCCCGGCGCCAAGTTAAAAACCCACCGCAAGCCCCGGGTCTACACTTTGGCAAAGAAGCGTAGAAATAAGGCCGAGGTCTCCACCTATGTTCACCCCCAAAGCGCTGACCACCCTGATCGGCGCCGCCGCCCTGACCGTGCTGCCCCTGATGGGACTCAGTGAAGTGGACCCCAGCGACAACCTGGTGCCCAACCCCAGCTCCCGCCTGCCGCTGGAAGACCTGCGCAGCTTCGCCAAGGTGTTTGAGCAAATCCGCCAGGGCTATATCGAAGAAGTGGATGACAGCACCCTGCTGGAGTACGCCATCAGGGGCATGCTGCAGGGGCTGGACCCGCACTCCTCCTATCTGGACCGGGACTCCTTCGACGACCTGCAGGCCAATACCACCGGCGAGTTTGCCGGGCTCGGTATCGAGGTCGGCATCGAGAACAATCACATCACCGTGGTCACCCCCATGGACGACACGCCGGCGTCCCGCGCCGGCCTCAAGGCCGGAGATATCATCCTGCGGCTGTCGGGAAAGTCGATGAAGGGCGTCAGCCTCAATGAGGCGGTGGAGCATATGCGCGGGCCCAAGGGCAGTTCGGTCACCCTGACCATCGCCCGCAAGGGTTACAAGGAGCCCTTCGAGGTTACCCTCAAGCGCGACACCGTGCGTGTGCGCAGCGTACGCAGCCGCATTCTGGAAGAGGGTTACGGCTACCTGCGCATCACCCAGTTCCAGCTCGGCACCGGCGAGGACGTGACCAAAGCCGTCGAGCGACTTCAGGACAAGGGCGAGCTCAAGGGGCTGATCATCGATTTGCGCAACAATCCCGGCGGCGTGCTGCAATCGTCAGTGGAAGTGGTCGACGCTTTTCTGGAAGAGGGGCTGGTGGTTTACACCGAGGGCCGCACCGAATCCTCGCGCCTGAGCTATTCCGCCGAACCCGGCGACATCACCGACGGCGCCCCCATCGTGGTGCTGATCAACGACGGCTCCGCCTCGGCGGCGGAAATCGTCGCCGGCGCCCTGCAGGACCACCGCCGCGCCGTGGTGATGGGCACCGACAGCTTCGGCAAGGGCTCGGTGCAGACGGTGATTCCCATCACCAGCGACCGCGCCATCAAGCTCACCACCGCCCTCTACTTCACCCCCAACGGGCGCTCGATTCAGGCCCGCGGCATCACCCCGGACATTCTCGTTGAGCGGGTCAAAATCACCCGCCTGGATGGCCCCGCCCGCACCACAGAGGCGGACCTCAGCGGCCATCTGGACAACGGCAATGGCAGTGCGGAAAGCAATGCGGAGGACCGCAAAAAAGCGCAGGAAAACCGCGAGGACTGGATGGACCGGGACAACCAGGTGTTTGAAGCCCTCAATGTTCTCAAGGGACTCAACCTCTATGCCGGTCGCGACCACCGCCTGCGCCCGCGTATTGCCAGCGCCGACTGAAAAAACGATTCCGCCGCGCCGGCTCGCCCCGGCGCCGCGGTTCAGCAAGCAGCGGCACGGCTTGTCCATCCTGCTTGGCAAACGACAAAAGTAGCAGACATAAAAGCAGCAAACGACAAAAACACCATCGCGACAGGAAGCCTGCGATAGCCAAAGCCGATAGAGAAAATAAGGACAGGGACAGTACCTATGGAACACCGCAAAGGCGAGCGGGGAAACACTATTCCCCCGCGCTCAGACCGTTTTTACAAACTCGGGGATGACTGGTTCTTTCAGGTCAGAGGCGGCGCCTGCTTTGGCCCCTATCCCTGCCGGGACTCCGCCGAAGAGGCCGTGAAACTCTACTTCGGGCTGCCAGCCACCCCCAGTACCGAAGCCAGTACCGAAGCCAGCACCGAAGCCAGTACCGAAACCCGTGCCGAAGCCAGTACCGATACCCGTGCCGAAGCCAGCGCCGAAAACCGTGCCGCTGCCGCCAGTGAGGCCGCGCACAGCCGCGAAAACCCAATCAAAAATCAGGTCACAGCTCAGGCCAAAACCCAGTCCACTACCCAACCCACAAGCCAGACCCGAACAGGGGCCACCATTCATCATCTTGGCAGCCACCCCCAAGGCGGCGGTCCGGATGGCCATGACGCGAGACGCTAAGGCGCTCCACGCCTGCGCCCGATTAAACGCGATGGCTGCCGCATCAACCTCATGCCCGCAACACGCTTGTAAAAAGCGCTGGCAGTGCAGGCCCCCGGGCGCCGGCAATAGGCCGAGCTGGTAACGGAACAGGGCGGCAATGGCCCGGGGAAATAAATAATAAAGTCAGTGCGGAAGTGCGGCCATGAGAGACGAAAATCACAAAGTCGGCAGCACAAAAGAAGGGCAGGGAATAACTCCCGATGCGGCCTAAAGCCGCATCTCGATACCCGCGTCCTGCATATACTGCTTGGCCTCGGCGATGGTGTATTCGCCGAAATGGAAAATGCTCGCCGCCAGCACCGCGTCGGCGCCGCCCTGCAAGACTCCATCCGTCAGGTGCTGCAGGTTGCCGACCCCGCCGGAGGCAATCACCGGCACGGGCACCGCATCGGTAATCGCGCGAGTCAGCGCCAGATCAAAGCCGCTCTTGGTGCCGTCGCGGTCCATACTGGTAAGCAGAATCTCCCCCGCCCCCAGATCGGCCATTTTCACCGCCCACTCCACCGCGTCGATGCCGGTGGGCTTGCGGCCACCGTGGGTGAAAATCTCCCACTTGCCGTCGGCCACCTGCTTGGCATCGATGGCGACGACAATGCACTGGCTGCCGAAACGCTCGGCGGCCTCGCGCACCAGCTCGGGGTTGCGCACCGCCGCGGAATTGATCGCGGTCTTGTCGGCGCCGGCGTTGAGCAGGTTGCGGATATCCTGCAGGCTGCGCACACCGCCGCCAACGGTGAGGGGAATAAACACCTGCGAGGCCATCTGCTCAACGGTGTGCAGCATGGTGTCGCGCTCTTCGTGGGTGGCGGTGATATCGAGGAAAGTGATCTCGTCTGCGCCGGCCTCGTTGTAACGGCGGGCGATTTCCACCGGGTCACCGGCATCGCGGATATCGACAAAATTCACGCCCTTGACCACACGGCCGGCGTCGACGTCGAGACAGGGAATAATGCGTTTGGCGAGCGCCATAGTCTTTCCTTCACTCCGCTCCCGGCAAAGATCCCATCAAAGCCCCCTAAGGGGAGGGATGACTGCGCCCCGCACCGGTAGTGGAATTTCGAAACGCATTGCCGCCTTGCTATCCCGTCGTCAGTGACGCTGGTCAGCAGGCTTGCGCGCTTCCAATACCGGCACTTGAGCTGCAATGGCGGGAGTTGGGAATTTTATCTGCTATCTGATCTGTAGTTACTTCTTCCAGCTGTCACACAGTTTCTGCGCTTCGGCCAGGTCCAGCTTGTCTTCGTAAATGGCACGGCCGGTGATTGCGCCGTAAATATCGCCCGCCTGCAGCAGCTGCTCGATATCGCCGATACAGCTCACTCCGCCGGAGGCGATGATGGGAATCTGCACCGCGTGGGCCATTTCCAGCGTGGCGGCAATGTTGACCCCCTGCATCATGCCGTCGCGGGCGATATCGGTATAGACGATGGCGCTCACGCCGCAGTCCTCGAATCGCTTGGCCAGCTCGGTGGCTTTCTGGTCGGAGACTTCCGCCCAGCCTTCGGTGGCCACCAGACCATCCTTGGCGTCGAGCCCGACAATAATATGCCCTTCAAATTCGCGGCAGGCCTCGCGCACCAGCTGCGGGTTCTTGACCGCGGCGGTGCCGATAATGGCCCAGGTCACGCCCGCATCCAGGTAGCGCTCGATCGTCGGCAGATCGCGGATGCCGCCACCGATCTGCACCGGCAGGCTGGGGAACTCCCTGGCGATGGCGGTTACCGCCTCACCGTTGACCGGGTTGCCGGCGAAAGCGCCATTCAGGTCCACCAGATGCAGGCGCCGCGCGCCCTGCTCGATCCAGTGGCGGGCGGTTGCCAGGGGGTCGTCGGAAAATACCGTGGCGTCTTCCATTTCGCCCTGACGCAGGCGCACGCACTGGCCGTCTTTCAAATCGATGGCGGGGATAACAATCATGGTCTTGCCTTACTGTCGGCGTTGGTTTTTCGGGAGCTTGATTCTAAGGGCAATATCTTAAGAACAGCGGAATCAGGCGCGGCCATTCCAGGCGACGAAATTTTTCAGCAGCTGCAGGCCCGCCTCGGCGCTTTTTTCCGGGTGGAACTGGGTGGCGAACACATTTTCCCGCGCCACGGCGGCGGCGAGTGAAACGCCATAGCGGGTCTCGCCCGCAAGAACCTCGTTGTCTTCTGCCGGCACATAGTAGCTGTGCACAAAATAAAAGCGGCTGCCATCGGCGATCTTTTCCCACAGCGGGTGGGCGCGCTTCTGCCACACCTGGTTCCAGCCCATGTGCGGGACTTTCAAGCGCTCATCACCATCGCGCAGATCCTTGCCGAAAAACTTCACCGGCTGCGGGAGCAGGCCCAGGCAGTCGACGCCGGCGTTTTCCTCGCTGCGGCGCATCATGATCTGCATACCCACGCAGATGCCCAGTACCGGCAGGCCGGCGTCGATGGACTCGCGCAGCAGTGACTCGAAGCCGGCCTCGCGGAAGCCCGCCATGCAGTCGCGGATCGCGCCGACACCGGGAACCAGCAGGCGGTCCGCGCCCGCGGCCTCAGCCGGCGAGGTGGCCAGCACCACCTCGTCGCCCGGGGCAACCTTTTGCAGGGCGCTGGCGACCGAGTGCAGGTTGCCCATGCCGTAATCCAGTACCGCGATACGCTGCATGGCTCAGAGCACCCCCTTGGTGGAGGGCATGGTGCCGGCCATGCGCGGGTCCGGGGTCAGGGCCATACGCAGTGCGCGTCCGAACGCCTTGAATACGGTTTCCACCTGATGGTGGGCATTGTGCCCTTTCAGGCAGTCGATATGCAGGGTCACCAGGGCGTGGTTCACGAAACCCTGAAAGAACTCGTAAAAGAGCTCGGTATCAAAGTTGCCGATGCGCTTCTGGGTGAAGGGCACGTTCATTTCCAGGCCGGGACGGCCGGAGAAATCAATCACCACCCGGGACAGGGCCTCGTCCAGCGGCACATAGCTGTGACCGTAGCGGGTCATGCCCTTTTTGTCGCCGGCGGCTTCGGCAATCGCCTTGCCGAGGGTAATGCCGATGTCCTCCACCGTGTGGTGGTCGTCGATGTGCACATCGCCCTTGCAGGTGATGTCCAGGTCGATCATGCCGTGGCGGGCGATCTGGTCGAGCATATGCTCGAGAAAGGGGACGCCGGTGTCGAACACGCCGCGTCCGTCACCATCCAGATTCAGACTGACCTTGATCTGGGTTTCCAGGGTGTCGCGGTTGACGCTGGCCTTGCGCATTGGGACCTCGTCCTGATTCTGCTGCGATAAAAAGAAAGGCGCGAATTATAGGATCAAATGGCGCCGCTGTACGCAGATAGTCTCAGATGAAACTTGATTCGTCTCCGCGCGCCCCTATGATACGCACCATGATCACTCAAATCCGCCACCAGACCCGAATCTGGCTCAGCCTGGCCATGCTGCTTGCTCTGCTCGCGGCACAACCGGTGCTGGCGGAACACGTGCACCTGGTGGATAGCGCCCACGAACTCTGCGATATCTGCTCGCACCAGATGCCCGCCGCCCCCGGCAGCGAGTACGCCACCTTTGCCGCCGTCGGCAGCACCCTGTACATCACCCAGGGCGCCCCGGCACCCCGCGACTGTCAGCCCGAGCGCCAGAACGCCCGCGGACCTCCCGCCCCCCTGTCCCAACACTGATAACAACCTTTATCCGTATTTTCGGCGCCCCCCTCTGTGCAAGCACAGCCTATGGGCCGCGCCCTGTGACAGGTAAAAAATCGTGAATAAAACCAGCAAAATGGCCCTGGCGATCGCCGGCGCCCTGACTCTGCCCGCATCCGCAGCTTCTGCCACCGGCGAGCCCCTCGAAGAAGTCAATGTCACCGTCTCGCCACTGGAAAAGCCCGTCGACGCGGTCGCCGCACCGGTATCGGTGCTCTCCGGCGAGGCACTGCGCGCGGCCGCCTCAGCGACCCTCGGCGAGACACTCAGGAGCGAACTGGGCGTCAGCAACGCCTCCTTTGGCAGCGGCGTCGGTCTGCCGGTCATCCGCGGGCAGAGCGCCAACCGGGTCAAGCTCCTCAGTGACAACCTGGATAGCGCCGACGCCTCCAACACCAGCTCCGACCACGCCGCCGCCATCGAGCCGCTGCTGGCGGAGCGCATCGAAATCCTGCGCGGCCCGGCCACCCTGCGCTACGGCAGTGGTGCCATCGGTGGCGTGGTGAACGTCATCGACGGCCGCATTCCCAGCCGCCTTCCCGAGCAGACCGAAGGCGCGCTGGAAATGCGCCACAGCAGCGGCAACGACCAGGATGCCGGCGTGTTCCGCCTCAATGGCGGCGCCGGCCAGCTGGCCTGGTATCTCGATGGCGTCTACCGGGACAGCGGCGACACCCGCATCCCGGGGTTGGCGATCCTCGAGCACCCGGGCGAACACGCAGAAGAACACGCCGGCGAAGAGCAAGGTAGTGAAGAAGCGTTCAACACCGACGGCTTCGTCGGCAACACCCAAGCCCGCGCCCACAGCTACAGCGGCGGGGTTTCCTGGATCGGCGAGGAGGGCTTTATTGGCCTGTCCATAAACCGGCTGCAAAACAACTACGGCATCCCCCAGGGCGCCCACCAACACGCCCATGAAGAGGAGGGCGAGGAGCACGAGGGAGAGGAGCACTCCGGCGAAGAGGGCGAGGACAATGTGCGCATTGATCTGGCCCAGACCCGCTACGACCTCAAGGGCGAACGCCGCCTCGACGACGAGTACTGGGACAGGCTCAGCTTCCGCCTCGGTTACAACGACTACCAGCACGTGGAAATTGATGCCGGGGAACCCGGCACCCGCTTTACCAATAAAGCCTGGGAGGGCCGCGTCGAGCTGACCCACGATGCCGGTGAGGAATGGCGCGGCGCCTACGGCCTGCAGCTGTCCAACAAGGATTTCGCGGCCATTGGCGACGAAGCCTTTATCCAGCCCAGCAACACCCGCGCCGCCGGCCTGTTCGCCATGAAGGAACGGGCCTGGGGTGACTGGCACCTGGATATGGGAGGCCGCGTCGAGCGGGTCGAGGTTGACCCGGAATTTGCCGCCAGCCGCGACTTCAACCTGCTCAGCCTCAGCTCCTCAATGCAATATTTCCTCGCCGAGCACCAGCATGTGAGCCTGGCACTGACCGGCGCCGAGCGCGCACCGGTGGCGGAAGAGCTGTTTGCCGATGGCGCGCACCTGGCCGAAGCGCGCTATATCGAGGGCGATGCGAATCTCGACAAGGAGCAGTCCCTCAACCTGGAACTGGGCTACCACCACCACAACCAGGAAGGCAGCGGCTGGCACGCCGCGCGCTTTCAGGCCAACCTGTTCTACAACCGGGTGGCGGATTACATCTACGCCGCCAATACCGGCGACGAACACCTGCAGGAAGAGCTGCCCGTCTACGCCTACACCAACCGCGATGCGGTCTTCTACGGCGCCGAGGCCTCACTGCGCTTTCCCTTCAGCGGCGGCCACTATGTAGAGCTTTTCGGTGACAGCGTGCGCGCCAGCTTCACCAGCGATCTCTCCAGCGATTTCGCCCTGCACCACGGCGATGAGGGCGAAGGCGCACACGTGCACGAAGAGGGCGAGGGCCGCGATTACAGCCGCGACGTACCGCGCATGCCGCCTCTGCGGGTCGGCCTGGCGGTCGGCGGCGACTACGACCAGTGGAACTGGGAGCTGCGCACCACCGAGGCCTCCGCGCAGGAGCGGGCCGGTGCCTTTGCGGAGAGCACCGACGGCTACACCCGCATGGACCTGACCGCCCGCTACAATCTCAAGCTGGGCAACACGAACGCGGTGCTCTTCGCCAGCGGCCGCAATTTGCTCGACGAAGAAATCCGCAATTCCACCTCGCTGCTGCGGGATTTTGCCCCGGAAACGGGGCGCAGCGTCGAGGCCGGCATCCGCCTGCTGTTCTGAGCGGAGGGTTTTGCGGTCACGCTCCCCGTGTATCGGCACGGGGAGCCCGCCTCCCGCAATACCGTCGCCATGTAACCCCTTCTCCCTGCAACCCCTTCGCCTTGCAACACCTTCCCTCCGCAACAGCTTCCCCCCGCAACAACTTCGCTCTGCAAGTTCTTCGCGCTGCAGTGGTTTCGTCCTACTATGCCTTCTGCCTACAATGCCTTCTACCTACAATATTCGCGCAACGACAGCGCACTTTGACCGCGAGCTCGCAATAACACTGAACCCGAAATTCCCCAGAAGTCGCATCGAGACTGACCGGGGCCGCTGGAGCGAAACCGCCCCCCCCTGCGGAACACCCGCCGGCGCACGGCGTCTCAGTAAACAGATCGAGTACCGCACTTTGGCGCCACCGCGCCAGCGACCATTAAAAACCGACCAATCAGAACATAGGGATTTGCTGCTTCATGGCCTGGATCAAGCGCACTTTTGCCGCCCTCCTCATCATCTTCCTGCTGCTCGCCGGCGCCGCCGCCTGGCTGCTGGCGGGCATCGACATCAACCGCTACAAACCGCAACTGGAACAGCTGGCCGCCAAGCAGGGAATCGCCCTGCGCCTCGACGGCGATATCGGCTGGCAGATCTGGCCGTCTATCGCCCTCAAGCTGGAGGGGGTGACACTCGCCCCGCTGCCGCAGCCGGACCAGCCACTGGTGCGGGTAAAGAAAGTCGCCGTGGGCGTGGCGCTGCTGCCGCTGCTGCAAAAGCGCGTCGAGGCCGAGGAAATCCTGCTGATGGCCCCGCAGGTTGACCTGATCGTCGACCAGCAGGGTCGCGGCAACTGGGAGCTGCTTGCCGAGGCGATGGAAGCCCAGCGCGAGCAGCAGGCGCAACAGCCACCCCAACAGCCACCAAAGCTCGCCGCGCCCACGGAAGCGGAGCCCGCCGGCGAGCCGCTCAAGGTGGCGCTGGAAAAGCTGCGGGTGGAAGATGGCCGCATCACCTACCGCGACGCCTCCGCCGGTAGCGAATACCAGCTGAGCCGGCTCTCCGTCTCCGCCGACAATCTGGTGGCCGGCGGTAAACCCGGACAGCTGCGTGCCACCGCCGAGATCAGCGGCAGCGCACTGCAGCAGCCGCTCAGCCTCACGATCGACAGCACCCTGGCACTGGACGAGGCGCTGAACGGCCTGCGCCTGCAACCGCTGGAGCTGACCGCCAGCAGCGGCGCGGCCGCAGCCAAAGCCCAGCTGCGCGGCAGCCTGCACCGGCCGGCCGCCGACCAGCCCTGGCAGATCCAGCTCAGCCTCAATGCCGAGGCGCAGCCACTGCGCCCGTGGCTCGCCCTCACCGGCAGCGAGATCTCCACCCAGAGCGGCAGCGCGCTGCAGAAATTGGCCCTCGAAACCAGCATCGAAGGCAGCGAAAGCCAGCTGGACCTGACCACCCTGCAGCTGCAGCTGGACGACACCGTGTTTACCGGCAGCGCGCAGCTGCGCAATGGCGATATGCCCGGCATCGACCTGACCCTGCGCGGCGGCGAACTGGTGCTGGACGACTATCTGCCGCCAGCGGCCACGGACACCGAAACGGAAACCGCCGCAGAGCCGCTTGCAGCGGCGCCGCCCACACCGCTGCCGCTGACTTCCCTGCGCGGCTTCAATGCCAATCTGGCCCTGTCACTGGAGCGCCTGCAGGCCGTCGACATCGTTATGGACAGCCCGGAGCTGCGGCTGACGGTGGACAATGGCCTGTTCCAGTTACAGCGCCTCAGCGCCGGCCTCTACGGCGGCCAGCTCAACACCAACGGCCAGCTCAACGCTCGCGGCCAGTCGGCGGAGGCAAGCGTCACCGGCGGCCTCGCCGATGTGGAGATTGCCAGAGTGCAGGACGCCCTTTTCCCCAGCGAAAAAGTGCAGGTCTCCGGCAAAAGCAGCATCACCTGGTCAGGCCAGACCAGCGGCGCCGATACCGCCGAGCTGCAGAAAAACCTGCGCGCCGCCCTGCAGCTTTCCAGCCAGCAGCTGTCGCTGGCGCCCTTCAATCTGGAAAAAGGCATGTGCCAGCTGGTCAGCTTCGTCGAGAAAACCACCCTGCCCGCGCGCCAGTGGCAGAACCGCACCAACCTGCAGGACCTGCGCGCCAATATCCTTGTGGATGGCGACGAGGTGATCGTGCAGGAAGTACTGGCCGGAGTGGAAAATATCGCCCTGACCGGTGACGGGGTCATCAATCTTGCAAAGCAGGACTTCGACTTCGCCCTCGACCTTGCACTGGTGGGCGAGAAGACCTCCGCCGATGGCTGCTCGGTACAGAACAGCCGCTGGCGCAATCGCCCGCTGCCCCTGCGCTGCAAGGACGGCTTCGCCGATGCCGGCGCCGGCAGCTGCAAGCCCGACAGCCGCCGCATCGACGACCTGATTCGCGACGAACTGCGCTATAAGGCGCAAAAAAAATACGACGACAAGGTCAAGGAGAAGGTCGAAGACCTGAAAGACAAATTCAAAGGCCTGTTTAACCGCGGCAACTGATCAATCGCCATCCGGCGGGCTCTGCACCTTGAAGGCGGGCCCGCTGGATTTTCCCACTGGTTCTCTTACCCGGCACTCTTACCTGGCCCCCCTACCCCCGCCCCGGCGAAATCGCGAAGCCGAGAATCCCAGAGGCCGAGAAATCGCCAGATCAGCCTGCGGTCAGCCACGCCCAGCGCAAGCGGCTCTGTTAGACTGCGCCATTCTCTGTCACCACCACCACCCAGCAACCACTAGCCAGTAACCTCTGCCCAGTCACCACTTACCAGCAACCGTTGGCCGCCAAGCGCATGTCACCCACAGAATTCCAACACGCCGTACTCACCTGGTTCGACCAACATGGCCGCAAAGACCTGCCCTGGCAGCAGGACATCCACCCCTACCGGGTGTGGGTATCGGAAATCATGCTGCAGCAGACCCAGGTCAGCGCCGTGATCCCCTACTTCCAGCGCTTTATGCAGAGCTTCCCAACACTGGAAAGCCTCGCCCGGGCGCCGTTGGACGCCGTACTGGCCCACTGGAGCGGGCTCGGCTACTACGCCCGCGCCCGCAACCTGCATAAATGCGCCCAGCAGGTGCTCGCAAACCACGGCGGGGAATTCCCGCAAGAGCTGCAAGCCCTCGCCGAGCTGCCGGGCATCGGCCGCTCCACCGCCGGCGCCATCGCCAGCATCAGCATGGGCATCAACGCCCCCATCCTCGATGGCAACGTCAAAAGAGTACTGGCGCGCTTCCGCGCGATCGGCGGCTGGCCCGGCCAGAGCGCAGTGGCCAAACAGCTCTGGCAACTGGCAGAAGAGTACACACCCAAGCAGCGCTGCAACGACTACACCCAGGCCATGATGGATCTGGGCGCCACAGTCTGCACCCGCAGCCGCCCCCGCTGCGACAGCTGCCCCCTGGCCCAACACTGCGCCGCCCGCGCCCTGGGCAACCCGCAGGACTACCCCGGCAAAAAACCGAAAAAAGAAAAGCCCGTGCGCAGCACCACCATGCTCTTGCTCGAACACGATGGCGCCCTCTACCTGCAACAGCGCCCGGCCAGTGGCATCTGGGGCGGGCTCTGGTCTCCGCCACAGCTGCCGGAAGACGACGGTGGCGAGGCCAGCGCACAGGAGTGGCTGGCGACCCGGGATTTACAGGCCGGCGAACTGACCGCACTGCCCGCCATGCGCCATACCTTTACCCACTTCCACCTGGACATCACCCCGGTGTGGATTCAACTGCTGTGCAGGCCCGCTCAGGTGGCAGAGGGGTCCGGGGACTGGTATAAACTGCGCCAGCTTCACCGCCCAAGGGCCGCCCAGGAACTGGGCCTGCCGGCCCCCATCGTCAAACTGGTGCACCAGCTGGAAGCCTTCCGCGCCCCACTGCTGACACCCCAGAACCAGACCGGCGCCTAAAACGAGGAGAGACCCATGTCGAGAACCGTATTCTGTCGCAAATACCAGCAGGAACTGGAAGGGCTGGACACCCCCCCCTTCCCCGGCCCC
Organism: Microbulbifer aestuariivivens; assembly: GCF_039545115.1. Taxonomy (NCBI): domain Bacteria; kingdom Pseudomonadati; phylum Pseudomonadota; class Gammaproteobacteria; order Cellvibrionales; family Microbulbiferaceae; genus Microbulbifer; species Microbulbifer aestuariivivens. Next base: position 57,005 of record NZ_BAABRT010000013.1, read on the forward strand.
AAAGGGCAGGACATATTCGACCACGTCTCCAAGAAAGCCTGGGGCGAGTGGATGTCTCACCAGACCATGCTGATCAACGAAAAACGCCTCAACATGATGGAGCCCTCCAGCCGCGCCTACCTGAGCGAGCAGATGCAGAAGTTCCTGAGCGGTGAAAGCTACGACGAGGCCGAAGGTTACGTGCCCCCGGAAGAGAAAAACGACTAAATAGCGAGCGCTTACTCACAGCAAAAACTATTTATCAATCAAGGGCTTGACTCGGCCCCGGGGAGCGGGTTTAATACGCGCCTCGCAACCGGGGACAGCCCCGCAGCTTGCGAAGCCCGGATAGCTCAGTTGGTAGAGCAGGGGATTGAAAATCCCCGTGTCGGTGGTTCGATTCCGCCTCCGGGCACCATACTCCTAAGCCCCGCTTGCAGCGGGGCTTTTTCGTTTTAGCCGTTAGAACATCACCCAGATGCCACATATGTCGCGCACCGCGCGACTCCTACCATATGCCCGCCCAGGCGTGGGCACACTTCCATTTCAACCAGCGCATAAGCAGAAGCACCTCGGGCTATCCCTGAAAACTGCTGATTTGAGAACAATACTGGAACGAGCTAATTCGCTTTATGCGCCTGTCGAAATGAATTCGGCACGGGATGGATTACATCGTAGAAGATTTCAGAAATTGGATTCGGAGTGACACTGAATCTCCGAATTCATTGATCTTAACCCAAGCTGGAGCGTATTGACTCCTTACTGACAGGCAGAGATAGGCTGTAACAAGCAGCCCTTTGATTCATACCTATCCACTTAATTACATAATAACCCCATGACCAAGTAAATTAATTTCTTTCCCTGAGCCTGCACTGCACGCCACACATTACAATGCCGGATAAAATTGTTTGAAACTCTTCTGGAAAGATTCATGGTTCTATAGCATTGTACGGATGGACGCCATAATTTTACTCTGACCTCAATTTCTACCCAATTTCCTCTTAACTACTACAGCTAAGTCGACCTCGATGAACTCACCGATTTAATCGTCAATCATTATGAAAGTTTCGATTTGGAAGGCCGGGCATTGATATCGCTGACGCGGACATATTAGCCCGTTGACTAATTCAATTCATGCAATAATTTGGAAGTAAGTAAGTGATAGAGAGCAGATCCCCCATGGGCTTTACATATTTCGCAAAAGCTACATTACTCTTCATCGGTCGAAGCATGCTATTTGGTGTGGGCCTAGCTTCCCTAATTTTTGTATTCGTTGATTTTTTTGAAGATAGTCTCACTTTCTCTGAGCTGTCGCTCCTTGAGATCGGCTTTGGTCTGTTGCTATTTTCACTGATTAACCGCCACCTCACAGCCTCAAAAGCGGCTCAATTGAAGTGGACCAGCGCTATCTATCGGCCATTGAGGAACATTGGCTGGGTAAATCTGGCATTTTTATGTCTGGTTATATTTTTCATCTTGATAGGCCCGGAGATTGATGAACTCAATCAGATCATGGCCAAAAATAGCCATCGATTGCAGCAGTTGGACCTGATTGTGACTCTGCTTTGCTTGTACTGGGCAGCACCCAAGCTCCCTGTCGAACAGACGAGGACTGAGAGTGTTAACAAAGAAGGGCTGGCGCAATGATTAGATACTTTTTTGTATTTTTGGCGTTTGTATCCATGAATAGCATCGCCGCAGAGATCGATAGCAAAACACTGATCCTCAGCTGCCGGGAGTATGTGGCCATCTACGACCGTCGGGGCGAGAAAAGCTTGCTAGCAAGCATTTCAACTTCTCCGGCTGAAGCAATGCGGGCGGGTATATGCCGCGGCATGTTGGAAGAACACGCCAAGCATCAGCGCTATAGCTGTGGTAACCAGTGGTATCAACAGGCGTCGGTCATCGCCAATCAGGACCCGGAGCTCTATCAGTACAGCAAAGAACAGCTACTGGATGAAGCCTGTGATGGCTAGCTTGGATAAGGGTATGTCGGTGGCACAGGCCATTGAAAAGCTCTTCGGAATCAAGCTGACAAAACACGAGGGCCTCAGGAACAAGGTCAACTCGTTAATGCGTAACCGCGTGATCGTCTATAACGCTCAGCTGATCGTGGAGCGTAAATCCAGGGGCGTACCCCGTGATCAGCTGACGACACTGCATAATGCGGTCATTATTCAGGCGCTATTGTCCGACCCCAAGAAAGTAAAGCGGGTCTTTGAGGAGCCGAACTTCCGGCAGGAAATGGTGAAGCTCTTTAGTGCTCTTCTCCTTGAGCGGCGCTCGATTGTCGATATCTCTCTCCTCAAACCAGAAGTCTTGAAGTTTCTCGAGGTTCTATCCGGCACAGCCTGCTTGCGGGAGGTGAAGCTCGCCAACCCTTTCGAAACGCTCCCTCAGTTGGTTCTTGGCCCTATGGACTTGCTGCAGGCGATACTCGCGCAGACCGCCAGCCTCTCCAATGGGGATGCCATGATGGCCCATTATCTCAACGGTAACCTTGAAGCCGCCTGGGAATCTGCACAGAAAATGAACAGCAATGACCCGCGATTGCAGCAATATCGTGATTTAGTAGCTCGGGAATACCGTGCAGCCAAGGAATTTGATGACCTTTTAGATTTTCTGCAATAAACACTTTTTAGTGCATTGCACGAAAACACACTGGCTCCGAACTCGAAAAACGGAGCCAGATAATGACCTCTCTACAACAAATCCTTTCCAAATGCCCCCATCAGGTCCCGGATTGTCATATCCAACGGGCAAAGGAGCTGCACCAGCAGCTCGCTGAGGGGACCTCATTCAATCGCCTGGGCGGCAAGCGCATCAAGCAAAGTCCCCACATCATCCGCTTCAAGATCGGCCGTGGCTGGCGCCTTCTCTACCGCGAACACGGTCCGCGCCTAGTCCCTTACTGCCTGATTGCACGCCAGTGTTTCGACACGACCATTAAGCGAAGGTGATGCACATACCGCATCCTCATACTCACTTAATGTTCAAAAAGGAACACAAGCATGGCCAAGAAGACACCAATGACTCAGAAAGCAGCTTCACGCATCACCAGCGCTACCGCAAAGCAGAGCGGGGGCAGCGTGCCTCCCAAAAGTTTTGCCACTCGCGCTGAGCGCGCAGCCGCACATCATAAAAAACCAAAGCAATAACAACACGAGCGCGGGCGTTAAGCCCGCGCCATTCAACTCAACTTAGTCATTCGTTAAAGGAATATGATTATGAATCTTGCCAACAACTCTGAAACCAAACAGTTTCACCCCGCCCTTATGAATACAGTGGCTTTACTGAGCCCAGCCGTAGCGTCTCTGGACTTCGCCCGTTTGAAGTATAAAGTTACGCAAACAGCGGAAGCCGAAATGACCGAGGAGGCCTGGGATAAGGGAGAGGAAGAATACCGCCGCTTCCTCACCCTGAAGCAGATGTACCCCGGCGTGTCCCTGGTGCCCAGCAAGCTGGTTGACCAAGTATGGCATGCCCACATCCTCGATACCCGCGCGTACCGTGAGGACTGTAATACTGTGTTTGGTCGCTTTATCGACCACTATCCTTATTTTGGTATCTACGGTGAGGATGATCAGCAAGCTTTACAGGACAACTTTGAGCAAACTATCGAGCTCTACGAACGCCATTTTGGTCCTTACCCAAGTCGCACGTCTCATCCCGCCCGTTGTGGCGACGACCACGCATGCCATGCGCCATCTGCATGCGCTTGCCGTGTGCCGGGGGCCTGTAAGTAAAACCGCAATAACGCGATAACTAAAGTCCACCTATTTCATCAAACTTAAAGCCTGCTATTCCATGATGGCAGGCTTTTTTGATGTGGCAGACTAATCTAGTGGTCAACTACTTCCTGACAGGGAAAGTAAGTTAAGTTCTCCTCCCCCCTTTCTAGGCTGTATTCCATCGTTATGCTGGGGCAAGCGGTGCGGTTCAGCTTCACAGTTGATCCAATTGGCTCTTAGCAAGACGCCGAAGCCAAGATTTCAATCAAAAAGTTGTTTGAAAGGATTCAGCAACAGGTCAACTAAGCACGGGGGTGAAGCTAGGAAATTGGGGTCAGAGTAAAATTATGGCGGAAAATACATTAACGCCCACCTAAAACATGGCCAACCGCGCAACCGGTTATAGCTACAGGGCTTGGTCAACCTGATTATTTTCTTAGCTCCCGTTGCGATTAACTGGAAGTCCAGATTTCTTTCCCTGCACTCGTTCAAGAGCAATTTACAAAGCTATGTATTTGATGTGTTTTTCAATAAGGCTATTGAGGCACTGGTTATTTGCGGTTTTCCCCTTGCTCCACATTGAATGAAGAGGGAGAGCAGAATTACTCTGGTCTCCCAAGGTAATGCAGCGTTATCTGATGGAACCTTCCCGATCGAAAAAGGCTGCACTTTCATAGCGCTTAACCAGAACATCCAAGTCTGCATCCGCACCGTTGGAAAGCAGCGCATTGGTAATGACAGACAGCTTGATCAGGATGTCCTTACACTCCTTGCGAGCGTTCATCACCTGTCTGTTTGCTCCTACGAGGCCCAGTGACAGGGCTCGACCGGGCTTGCGGATCATTGTCCACAAAAGCTCACCCCATACATCCGGGAACAGGTCTGTATTTCTGCCCTGAACTATCTTGCCGTCTTCATCCCAGGCCTCGGCAAACAGCGGCTCTTTTTCCTCTGGGACAAACCAGAAGGTGAAGTCGGCATTATCCTTGTCCACGATGACACCGAGTATTTTTTTCTGGAATGCTGAGTCATCGGTCAATGTGTCGAATACTTTTTTATTCAGTGCTATTTCATCATTCAGGTCGACTTCCTGCTGCCGGATAATCTCGCTTCTGGTGTTATCCACGCAAATTTTCAGTTCCTGAAGCTTCGGAAGCAGATGTGCCGGCCCGCCCTGAAGGGAGTTATATACGCCGGCAATTTCCACCATATCCTGGCGGAACATCTGCAGGAATTTTTCACCTTCAGGAATTGCATCCAATACCGGATAAACAGAATATCTTCTTACCTGAACGGTTTCGTACATCTCTTCAACGAGGAGCAACAAGTCTTGCAGGTACTCGGTTTGCTGGGGAAAAAAGTTGGCATCGTCCACCATGACTTCGCCCAGCGCCTCAACAGTGCCGTTACCGCCCAGCTTATCCCAGCGCACGGTAATTGGTCTTTCAAACTTGTCTGCGGCGGCTATGAGCTTTGAAAATACGTTTTCAAACTCATAGAGAATCTCTCCCACCTTCTCCAGAGATGCGGCCCGGGTTTGCTCCCTGATGCCGATCTGACGATCCCTTCTTGCTCTCCTGCCGCTCTGCCAGGCCCAGGATGCAAAGGCGCCGATAATTGTGACGCTTGTTGCTATATCGAAACCCAACTGTACTTTCTCAGCCATCAGCTGATCGAACATTGAAACTACCCCCTTAACACACAACCTTCACGATCCACTGATTGCCGCTTGCAACTGGATCCGTGATGAGATGAAACATTCGGAACACTTAAGACCCCCGGCCAGCATGTGCAGATTTCCTGTGCATTGCCTACTCCTCGAGCGCGAGACACGTGCGAGCACAGGGTTTCACTCATGCCGAGGCATTTGTCATTTCTTCTCAACTTTCTGAGAGTAATGAAGAAATTTTCCTTAATTTTCCTTTAACGGTCGGCTTGAACCGTGTGCGGCAGCCACTGCTGTTTAGGATACGCCGAGATGAATTGGGCGCCATGCGGGCATTATCATTCAACGGCCTAGTTCGGGCAAACAGCGATTCATGGGCTAGCAACACCGTTCTTCTATGGGTAGTGGCGGGGCAGTACAGCGCGGGCGGCTTTCCATGGCTGCCGACTGTTCTTGCTGACTGCCGTTGACTGTGGTCGCTGTATGCCGGGTCTGGTTTCGCGGCCGCTGTGTGAGCGCGATGGTGAACCAGCGGTGGGGTGGTGGTTTGGGGCGGCCTGCGTGACCGGGCATCCTTGAGATCAGAAACGATTGATAAATCCTGGATCATCCAAACAGCAGGACACAATAAGGAGCCGCTCAATACGAGCCGTCCCCTCCTACTGTTATGCCCCAAGATCCAGGTGCGAGAGCCGAGGCCACTGCCGCTCTGGCCTTCTGATCAGTCTACGTTCTCTACAGTTGCCCGAACCGATTCGGCCTTAAGCGGTTCTATATATAGCGAGCGATAACGCCTGATCAGTTTCTGCTGCCGCAGCTGTCCAAGCATCAGGCTGATCAACGGGTTCAGGCTGCCGGTGGTTCGCTTGCCCGCTGCCAGACGCTGCATGTAACGCTTGACCAGCTCCATGTTGGCGAGGCCCGATAGGGTTTTATCCTTCCAGTTGGCCGTGGGTATGCTGGGGCTAAACGCCTGATCCTGTTGCCAGCGCTTCGGCAGGTCTGGCTGTACCGCGAGAGCACTGGCAATGCCGACCAGCTGGACACCCGCGTTAAGTACCCGCTCGGCGGTGGCGAAGCTTGTAATACCGCCGGTGGTCATCAGCGGTACCTGACTGACTTTGGCCAACTGCTGTGCGAACTCGAGGAAGTAAGCTTCGCGGGCCAGTGTGCGCTGATCCGCTGTGCGCCCCTGCATGGCGGGGGCTTCGTAATTGCCGCCGGAGATTTCAATCAGGTCGATGCCTGCGCGATTCAACATTACCACCACGGCACTGGAGTCGCGCTCGTCAAACCCGCCGCGCTGGAAGTCGGCGGAGTTGAGCTTTACCGCCACCGCGAACTGGCTGCCAACGGCCGCCCTGATACCCCGCACAACCTCCAGCAACAGCCGTGCGCGGTTGTCTATGGAGCCGCCCCAGTCATCATCGCGGCGGTTGGTATGCGGTGAGAGAAACTGGCTAATCAGGTAACCGTGCGCAGCGTGTACCTGCACCCCATCAAATCCACTGCGCTCGGCTTGCAGCGCAGTGGCCACAAAACGCTGAATCACATCGCGGATTTCCTGTTCCTCCATGGCCTTGGGCTGCGGGAACATTTTTGAGTGCTTACCCAGTTCGAGCGCCACGGCCGATGGCGCCAGGGCCTTGCCGCCCATGGCCTTGAAAACCTGCCGTCCCGGGTGACTGATCTGCACCCAGGCTCGGGTATCGTTGCACTTTGCCGCTGCCGCCCAGCGCCTAAACGGTTCGAGGTCGGTGCCCTCTTCCAGCGCCAGGCCTCCGGGGCCGGTCATGGCCAGCTTATCCACCATCACATTGCCGGTGATAATCAGCCCTGCGCCACCCTCGGACCACTGCCGATATAGCCGCAGCAACCCGTCACCCGGCGCAAGCTGTGCGGTCCCCAGGTTCTCTTCCATTGCGGCTTTGACAATGCGGTTTTTCAGCGTCTGGCCACAGGGTAATGTGACTGGCTCAAATGGCATGGGTTTGGCTGACATGGGTTCGGCTGACATGGCATCTACCTCTCGATTTTGTTGCGCCCGATGCTGGGTTTTTAGCTGCATCTTTGATTGTGCTTTTTGTGTTCCGCCGCCAAGGCTAAACTTGAAGTGAGCTTTAAGTTCAAGTGGCTGATGAATTACCAGGCGGCTTCTGGTCCTGTTGCTTCTTGTCATCCGGCCTATTGCCGCAAGACACCCACCCGCAGGCACAGACCAGCCCTGCGCTAACGCTCCGAGACGGCCATGACCACGACCACCACGACCACCACGACCATGAGAATCGGAGCCTTAGCCGCCGCCACCGGTGTGCCGGCATCCACTATCCGCTACTACGAACAGATCGGTCTTTTGCCGGGCGTGACGCGTAGCGAGGGGGGAAGCCGCCGCTACCCAGATGAAGCCATTCTGCGTTTGCAAATGATACGTGCCTTGCAGGCACTTGGGTTTACTCTGGAGCAAATGCAGGTTTTCTTTCAACCGGAAGGACAGGCGCCGGAGCATGAACAGGTGCTGGCCACCATTAACGGCCAACTGGCGTCACTGCAGGCTCTGATCGCCAGCCTGCGGGACAAGCACCGGACGCTCACCGAAGTGCGCGCACTGCTGGAACGGGCCTGGGCGTCAGGGCGCTGCGCCACCGATGACGAACTGCGGGCACTGCTGGGTTCTGTGGCTCACGGTCCGAAAAATAAAGCCGAATAGCATGGACTCCAAAGCAGACTCCAAAGCAGACCCTAAAGTGGTCTCTTGCCCGGGCTCGCAGCCGGAGTGCGTCACTGCCAGAAATCGGCTCGACAATGAAAGCAAAGGCAAGTAAAGGTTCTGTGCCCAGGATCATGCTGACACTCAACCAGTAAATTGCTGCTTAGATACACTGGAAAGAACAATGCCGGATAAGTACAACCTCAAGCGTTTTGTCGACGCCCAGGAAGACTGTTACGCTCAGGCCCTTGCCGAAATTAATGCGGGACACAAGCACAGCCACTGGATGTGGTATATCTTCCCGCAGGTTCAGGGGCTCGGCCGCAGTGCCACGGCCCGGTATTACGCGATTAGAAGTCGCGATGAGGCCCGCGCTTATCTCAATCACGCGCTTCTGGGGCGGCGCTTGCGCGAGTGCGCGCAATGCCTGCGCAAGCAGGAGGGCATGACGGCACGGCAGATTTTCGGCAGCCCCGATGATCTCAAGCTGAAGTCATGCATGACCCTGTTTGATGCGGTGGCAGGGGGTGAGTCGGTTTTTGCCGCGGTGCTGGATCAGTACTATAACGGCAAGAGGGACGGTTCGACTCTGGCGATCCTCAGCCGTGATGGCGGAGAGGTCGATAGCGACTGACAATCCCCGGCGTGTAAATACCGGGGTGTAAATGTCGGGAGTGAAAGTGCTGGGAGTGAATGTACCGGGAGTGAATGTACCGGGAGTGAAAGTCCCGCGAGCAATCCTCCGCTAGCCCTTTAGCATTTTAGCCATTCACACAACTAGCCCACACAGCGGAAACAGCCATGCCACTCACTCCTTTTCACCTCGCTATTCAGGTGCGGGATATCGATGAAGCCCGTGCATTCTACGGCGTGAAGATGGGACTGCCGGAGGGGCGCAGCGCGGAGCACTGGATTGATTTCAACCTGTTTGGCCACCAGCTGGTGACCCATCTCAACCCGGCCATTGGCCGCCACGGCAAGGTGGCGGCGGTGGCTAACCCGGTGGACGGTCACGGCGTGCCCGTACCGCATTTTGGCGTGGTGCTGAACTTTGCCGACTGGCAGGCCTTCGCCGAGCGGGCCAGGGGTTTTGTGGAGGAATTCCTGATAGAACCCTATATCCGCTTCGCCGGCCAACCGGGCGAGCAGGGCACCATGTTTTTTCAGGACCCGAGCGGCAACGCGCTGGAATTCAAGGGCTTTCACGATATCGACAGCGCGCTGTTTGCCACCTGAGCACTATCGGCAGGCCGCGGTCTCTGCCCTGGCCTGCCGTACGCTTGCTGTCATGGGTCAACGGCTAAAAGAAATCCGATCCGCAAACTGCCCTCTTCTATCCATCCCGGCCGGATCAATAAATTCAGTTGAGATCAACCGCGTACTGGCGCAGCAGTTCCAGCGGGATTATCTCCAGCGCTTTTACGTGGGTGCGCTGCAGGTATACCCGCGGAGCCATATCGTATCTCTGCGCTTCCAGCCAGCGGGAGGCACACAGGCACCAGTTGTCGCCGGGGCGCAGCCCGGCGAAGCCAACTTCCGGCATCGGTCGCATCAGGTCGTTACCGCGATCGCGGGAGAACAGCAGAAATTCCTCGCTGACCTGTACACACACGGTATGGGAACCGTAATCCTCGGGGCCGGTATTGCAGCAACCATCGCGAAAGAAACCGGTCATCGGCTCGGTGCTGCAGGGCAGCAGGGGATCGCCGAAAACATTTCTTGAGTCATCCACTTGCACGGTTAACCTTGCTCCTATTATTTGTGGATCGATTCGCTGGCTGGCAGGAATTGCAGATCCACAACCCGCCACTGCATACCCTGGCGCTGCAGTATCAGCTGTAATTGCGCATTACCCTCGGGACCATAGTCGGCACGAAACCGGTCGATCGCGGTGAATCGCCAGCCGAGCAGGCGCCACGCATCGGCTTCTGGCCCCTGCATTTCCCTTTCGGGAACAGAAGGGGCGCCCAGCCGGTACAGTTCGCGCTGCAAGGTCCGCAGGCTGTCACCGCCGCGCAGCAGCTCCGCGATACCCTCCGGTGTCACCAGCTGGCGCAGCACCGGGCCGATCAGCAGGTTGCTGCCGGCACTGAGAAAATCGCCCAATTCCGGCGGCAAGTCATCGCCCATGGAACGGCGCAGGTCCTGCTGCAAACTTGCCTGCAGGTTGCCGCGCAGGGCGGTGAAATCGATATAACCGGCGAGGCGCTGCACATCGTCCTCGGCGGCGCTGCGCCCAATTTGCTCCGCGGTATACCAGGGCAGGGCGAGATAGGCGGCCAGCAATAACGTCACCAGGGTATACAACCACTTCCGCACCAGATGCTCCTCTCTTGTTCGCAGCTGCCTGTTCGCAATTCCCCTGCCCACAGCCCGGATCACGGGCGGCAGAGGGGACTCTCACCGTTGGAGTTACCGGCAGCCCACCGGCGGTGCCGGCCCGTGTTCCGGAATGGTAGCGAATGCCCGCCATGACTGCACGGGCAGAACCATAACCAGTGGGACTTAGACTTAACAGGGCCTAGTGGGACTGCGCGGGGCTGACTGGGGTTTGCGCTGAGGCCAAATGTTTGTCGACCTGTTCCAGCCGCTGCTGCAGGTGCGGATGGGTACTGAGGTAGCCGCTCCAGCCCGGCTGCGCCTGTACATCCTGACCCTGCCCGACATTATCGGACGGGTTTGCGGCATCCGGGCCACTGTGGCTGTCTGACTCGCTGTGGGCCGCTGTTTCAGGGTGCGCACCTGATTCGCTGTGGGCTCCTGATTCGCTGTGGGCACCTGTTTCGCTGTCGGTACCTGTTTCGCTGTCGGCACTTGTTTCGCTGTCGGCACCTGAGCGGCTGTAGGCAATGGGCTTGTGGCTCTCATACAGGCGGGTGAGGATGGAAGCAAAGGCCTCGGGGTCTATACCCTGCTCACGCAGCAATTGTAGCGCAAAGGCATCGGATTCCAGCTCAAATTGACGGGAGTAGGCCAGCTGGGAGAACACGACCGGAGCGGTCAGCAGAATATCGCCCAGGGCGCCCGCCTCACCGGTTACCATGGCGATGGTCAGCGACAGCGCGGAGCCCTGGATCACCTGGCGCAGGGAGTGGCGGTGTACCAAGTGCCCCAGCTCGTGACCGAAGATCGCGACGATCTCCGCATCATCCTTTGCCAGCGCCACCAGTTCGTCGGTAAACACAATGGTGCCATCGGGCAGCGCGAAGGCATTGGCCCCCACCAGACCACCTCTGAAGAAACGCAGTTTCTCCACTGGATAATCCGGTGCCACCCCGGCCACCAGATCCCGCAGCGCCTGCCGGCGCTCCGCCGGCAGTTCGGTCGGCCGCAGGTAGTACTCGGTCATCAGCTCCAGAGTGTCCTCCCCCGCCCGGTTCAGCATCTCCGCCGGCAACCGCTCGGCCAGAAGCCGGCTGGCAGTGGGCACGCCCCAGGTGAAATAGCCCCATACCAATGCCACCACCAGCAGAGTTGCCACCACCACCATCGCCAGGTTCTGCTCAATACGATGGACAAAACGGTAGGCGCGACTGTGGCGACGACCATCGAGCGCCTCCAGCTCTGCTACCTGCTGAAGATCCAGCGTCTCGAACTGGCCGGCGTGGCCGGGAAAGCCAATATAGCGGGGTGTGCGGCCCAGCCTTGGCGAGTACTTAAGCTGCCAGGGCTGGGCGCTGACCAGCTCCTCACCGGCCACCAGCAGGTGCACAAGCCCGTTGCGGACTTCCAGCAGCGCCGCCGTTTCGGCGCTGCTGGTGCCGTCCTGCCAGCGGCCGTGAATGACCAGTGGCTGGGTCAAAATGCCACATCCATATCGAACACATCGCCGAACTCTTCACCGAAGGCCGATTCGTCCGGCTGGCTGATGGTGGCAAACTGGTCCAGGTCACCGGTCACGTCCATGGCGGTATGCTGGGCGGCGTACTGCGCCAGGCGCACCTTGGCCCAGGGGATGAACAGGCCCAGAGTCAGCAGCGTGAAGATGAAGTTGGTCACCATCAGCAGGCCGTAAGAACCGAGCTTGTAGCTGGCCTTGAAGTCGTGGGACGACAGGGTCAGGTTATTGAACATCAGGTTTTTCATACCAGTGAGGAAATAGATCAGCCCCACGGCATAACCCAGCATCCCGCCGGCCAAGCCGGCAAAGGCCGCCCATCCGTCGCTTTCCCCCACCAGCAAGCTTGCCAGCATTGGCAGCAGCGCCATCCCGGCGATGGCACCGGCCGCACCCAGGCCGAAAGCGACGAGACACAGCACATAGTAATCACCGGCGCCGGCGGTGAAATTGAAGCTCTTGTTGCCGTAGCGGTGGTTTTCCGCATAAAAGCGCTGCTGCTTGTAGAGGGCATAGGGGCTAAGAATGCCAAACGACAGCATCGCCAGAATCGGCCAGCCGATAAAGGTCACCAGCGCGCGCACATAGGTGCCGACGAAGCGGAAACGGATATTGCGATAGGTGGTATTGCGGGCATAGAAGGCCAGCGACTTGTTTATCACCCAGGGGACAACAAAGACCAAGCCGATACTCATCAGCAAATACAGCCACGGTGCCAGCTCGCTGACACCGATAAACACTGCCAGCAGCGCCAGTGCCACCAGGCGCCCCATCAGCATGCGCACCGGGTCGGCGGTAAACTGAAACGAGGCACCCTCGAGTGAGGTATTGCCGTAGAAATACTGGGTGTTGCGCACCTTGGCCCAGGGGGCATAGAGACCCAGAGTGAGGACGATGAGCAGGATATTGACGATCCAGATCTTGAAATATTCGTAACCGCTGCCGCTGAACACAAAGCCTACGTGGCGCTTGCCGCCGCCATCGCTGGCGGCTGCAGCCGCTGCGCCCGGTGCCGCCGCCGCACTGCCGCCGCCGTGACCGGCCGCCGGCACAGCCGCCTGGCTTTGCGGTTGGCTTTCTGTTTGGCCACCCGCTTGACTGCCATCCGTCGCAACCGGTTCGATGGCCACCACAATCCCCATGGCTTGCAGCCGCTGCTGGTAGGCCAGTGCCTGCTCGCGGGCAAGATCCCGCTTCAGCACCGCGTTGCCGCGGGCAAACATTGCCTCGGCCTGCTGCCGTTCGATACCGGCTACACGGGCCAGTGCCGCAATGGCTGATTCCAGGCTGACCCCGCTGGCCGCCTCCCCCGTAAGCACCACATTGTATTTCTGTTCCAAAGCTAATCCCTACTTTTACATGTTGGCTTTTTGTTTTTATGCCTGACCGATTGTCTAACTTTCACCCGCAAATTGCCACACTGGAGCGCCGGACCAGAAGAGCCCGGGAAAATAGCCAAACCTGCGTGAGCCCACCAAGGCGAATGGTGAACAACGAAAAAGTGAACTGGGAATCGTAATTCCATCCAGGGAGCGTGCTGCAAGCATTAAGCACAGAGCGGGCGTTCAGGGCGAGGAAAATTAACGAAAAACAACAGCCGGCAAGCAACTGGAGCGTATCCGGTAGCGGCAATTTAGGGGAAATGCCAACGCTAGGTGGCAGGGCGAGGCGCTTGGTGTGCAGCATTGTCACAGCCTGAGGAATAACTGCCTCACAGGCACGACATGACCGCGCTGGAATAGCTGGCCGCGAAAAATCAGTGACTCACGTGCTTGTGACGGGGACGCCCGTGCCATCTGAGGCCGCGCAGTCCCCGCTGAACCCCGCGTGCATTTGTCACCGGGGTTTAGAAACGGTAAGCAAGATTGATGGTGAGGCCGCGCAAACTGCCCAGGTCGTAGTCATCTACCCGCCCCACGTCGTTGTACATATATTCCAGCGAGGTATCGAATTTCTGTGTCCAGCGGTAGCGGTAGCCCACGCCGAGATTCCAGTAATTGTCATGGCCGGTTTTGTCGACGATGACCGGCTCACCACCGCGAATCACTTCGTGAACGTCGAGATCGCTGTAATTCCAGCCAGCCATCCAGTACAGGCACTGCACGTCACAGTCGAGGGTGAAGTCCACCTTGAAGTTGATGCCGTACTGGTCAATATCGACACCGCCGTCATCGAAATTCGTATAGCGCAGCTCTATCTGCCACAGACCGAGACTGGGTGAGATGCCGATGCTGCCGTAACCATAAAAATCCCGCTCGTCGTTGATCTGCAATTCGCCCTGACCGAGCCCAATGGTGCCCACTACCTGGTATTCACCGAGACAGATTCTTTCAAACGGATTGTTCCATTCCACCGCCCCAGCGGACAGGGAAAAGAACAGGGCAAACGCTCCGACAATTTTTTTCATGCCTTACCTTCCTTGGTCAGAGAATTTCTTTTAGCAATTTCAGCGCGACCCGGCCGCAACCGGCGCGCAATCCTGGGTTGCGGGTTAGTCACCGGATTTGGGAATGGGCTGCTCGTGTTCCACATCGATCATGGCCCAGATACCGCCGGCGTAGGCGGGGTTATTGCGCAGCGCCTCGATCTCACTGCACGGCGGCGGCGCTTCGCCGGCAGCCTGTATGTCATCGAGGCGCTGAAAAATCTTCTCGGCCATTTTCTGCAGGGTCGCGTCGAGCGTTTCGGCGTGGCAGTGGCAGTGGGGCAGGTCCGGCGCAATGGCACCAAACCCGGCGTATTCGATGTTGTGAACCACAACCGGATAACGCATTGGAGTTACTCTTATTGGATGAACCCACCAAGGGTAGACGGTATTTATTTTTTCGTGGCGAACGGGGGAGGGGTTGCGCGCTTTCGGCAGGCGGCTGGCGGGTTTAGCGGTCTTTAGCGATCTTTAGCGGTTTTAACAGCAAGAAAACGTAACAATGCTCAGCGCGGCATGCGCCCCAGCAGAGAACGGCGACAGTGAATCATTTCCTTGTAGGTCTGCAGCAGTGAAATATCCAGTTCACCGGTGCCGGCCTGCAGGCTGTCCATCTGGCACTGCAGCCAGCGGATTTCGGATTCCAGCTGCTGGCGCATTTTACGGGTTTCGCTTTCGCTGACATTGACGTGAACAGTGCGGGGCATCGGGCAACCTGGATAACCGCGGCGGTTCGCCGCCCGCAGTGGCGAGCGGCGAGCACAGAACCTTTCTGAAAGGCTAGCCCAGAAACGATCACTTGCTCAGCAGAGCGCGCCAGTCGAAGGCGGTATCGCCGATGACGTAAAAATACGGGTTGAGCAGCGAGTCCTTGCTGTTGTAACGCAGCAGTTCAAACTGGTCATCCACCACCACGCCTCCGGCGGCTTCCACCACCGCCTGGGCGGCCGCGGTATCCCATTCGCAGGTTGGCGCCAGGCGCGGGTAAAGATCCGCCGCCCCCTCAGCGACCAGGCACAGCTTCAGGGAGCTGCCCATGTTCTTGCACTCAACCGCGCCCAGTTGCGCTTCGATCCGCTCCACCAGCGCATCCACGGCGCCGGCGCCATGACTGCGGCTCGCCACCAGTTCCACCGGCTGCAGATTCTCCAGACGCGGCGCCATGGCGCGCACGTGAATGGACTGCTCGCCACTGGCATCGCGCTTGAACGCAAACTTCTCGCCACCGGCGTTGCGGTCGCGGCAGCCGGCGTAGGTGATATTGAGCACCGGCACATAGACCACCCCCAGTACCGGTTCACCGCTGTCAATCAGGGCGACGTTGACGGTGAATTCGCCGGTACGGCGGATAAATTCCTTGGTGCCGTCGAGGGGATCGACTATCCAGTAGCGCTGCCATGTGCGGCGCTCGTCGAAGGAGGGCATTGCCTGCTCTTCGGACAATACCGGCACGCCCTCAATCAGCTCCGCCAGTGCGGGGGCCAGTCCCCGGTGGGCGGCCAGGTCCGCGGCGGTTACCGGCGAGTCATCGGCCTTGGTATCGACCTCGAGTTCCTCGCTGCTGTTATAGACTTCGAGGATCGCCGCGCCGGCCCGCTCGCAGATTCCGATCACGCGCTCCAGTAGTGCCTTGCTGTCCAGCCCCTGTTGCATAAAAACTCCTGATTGCGGTCCGCTGGTGGCGAGCCTCTGATGATTGTCACCGCGCCGCTCGGTGCACTGGCGTTTTTTGGCCGGTTTTCAGCCGGCCCTAGCATTCGCCCGCGCACCGAGCGGCGCAAAAAGCGGCCATTATACCCGCGCCGGGGCTGCGTTCCCACGGCGCCCGGCGACGGTATCGGCCGCGCAGCACTGCCGAAATCAGGCGCTGAACAGGTCCTCGATGGAGAGGTAGCGCTCGCCGGTGTCGTAGCTGAAGATCAGCACACGGGCCCCCGGCGCCAAGTCTGCCTCGCGCTTTTTCACCGCCGCCAGGCTGGCGCCGGAGGAAATGCCGACGAAGATGCCTTCCTGGCTGGCGCACTGGCGCGCCATTTCAAAGCTGTCTTCCTCGCTCACCTGGATGGTGCCGTCGAGTGTGTCGCGGTTGAGGACCTCGGGCACAAACCCCGCGCCGATCCCCTGCAGCCGGTGCAGACCCTTTTCGCCGCCACTGATGACCGGCGACTTCTCCGGCTCCACGGCGAAGGTCTTGAGCCCGGGGAAGTGCTCCTTGAGGGCCTCGCTGCAACCGGTGATATGGCCGCCGGTGCCGACACCGGTAATCAGGTAGTCCAGCCCCTCGGGGAAATCCGCCAGTATCTCTTTGGCGGTCTGCTCCCGGTGCACTTTTGCGTTGGCGGGGTTGCGAAACTGCTGCGGCATCCAGCTGTTGGCATGTTCCTGCAGCAGCTGCTCGGCCCGCTCAATAGCGCCGGGCATACCGCGCTCTTTGGGTGTCAGCACCAGCTCGGCACCATAGGCCTTCATGATCTTGCGCCGCTCGATGGACATGGACTCCGGCATGGTCAGGATCAGGCGATAGCCGCGCACCGCCGCCACCATCGCCAGGCCGATGCCGGTATTGCCGGAAGTGGGCTCCACGATGACGCCGCCGGGGCGCAACTCGCCACTTTGCTCCGCCGCCTCAACCATGGCCAGCGCGATGCGGTCCTTGATGCTGCTGCCGGGGTTAAAACGCTCCACCTTCATCCACACCTCGATATCCGGGCGGAACAGCTTGTTGATGCGCACATGGGGGGTGTTGCCGATAGTGGCGAGGATATTGTCTGCTTTCATTGGCGAAGCTCTCCTGTGGTTTTATTTTCCTGATTTTCGATTGGCATCTTTTCTGCCCGTTTTCTGCCCGATCAATCACGTCTCGCGTATTTCGGCGGGGTTAAGCTGGACGGAATCATACCGTCACGCAGGCGCGGGCGCCGACTGCGCCGCGCTTTTCTTTCTTTAATCTTTTCTTCTGCTCATCTTTCGCAAATACTGCACCGCACTCGAAGCCAAGAACAAATACAAGAAAAACACGGCCATGACCATGACTTCCTCCAACAGCACTACCAACTTAACAACCGCGATGAATTCCCCAGCCAATTCCGAAATTGCCCCCAAAGCCAGCCACGGGCGCCTTGTGCGCACCCTGTTGCCCGCCGCGTTTGCGCTGCTGGCCGCCGCCTATCTCTATCTCGATGCCGCGGGCTTTACAGGCAACTGGATGGCCGGCCTCAAGGCCGCGCCGATCCTGATACTGGGCATTATGGCCGCCCTGATGGTGCGCGGGCTCACCCGCACACTGACGCTGGTGGCGCTGGCTTTCTCCGCCCTTGGCGATGTCCTGCTGGCTCTGGAGTTTCCCCTGCAGTTTATCGCCGGCCTCGGCGCCTTTCTGATCGCACAGCTGGTTTATGCCGCCAACTTTCTGCGCGGAGCCGATTTGCCGGGTCGGGAGAGGACGCGCCGCCGCTTCGCCATGCGTGCGCTGCCGCTGCTGCTGGCGGCGAGCCTTTTGGGCGGACTGCTGCTTCCCGCCGCTGGCGACCTGGCACCAGCGGTGCTCTGCTATCTGCTGGCCATTTCTTTGATGGCGCTCGCCGCCGCCGCGCACCGGGGCAACTCGGGCCTGCTGTATGCCGGGGCGACTCTCTTTATGGCCTCCGACGCGCTGATCGCCGTAAACCGCTTCCTGCTGCCGCTGCCAATGGCCGGAACCGCCATCATGGTCAGCTATTACGCCGCCCAGCTGGCCCTGCTGTACGGAATAGGGCGCGCGCGGGCATAATGCGCACAGAAAGGGAACAGGCGATTTTTTGAGCGCCGGCCCCTCCCACCAGGAGCCGGCCTGTAACGAGGTATAGATCTTTATGCTGGACTGGCGAAGCGTGGACACGGTGCTGCTGGATATGGACGGCACCCTGCTCGACCTGCATTACGACAACCACTTCTGGTTCAATCACCTGCCCAGACGCTATGCCGAGACCCACGGCCTCACCCTGGCGCAGGCGGAAGAAGCACTGATGGCAGAGATCGAGTCCCGCCGCGGCACTCTCGAATGGTACTGCCTGAGTTTCTGGTCCCGGGAACTGAACATGGATATTCCCGCGATATTGCGGGAAATCGAGGACCGCATCGCCGTGCGCCCCCATGTGGAGGATTTCCTCAGTGGGCTGCGGCAGATGGATAAGCGCGTACTGCTGGTCACCAACTCCCACCCCGACGGCCTGACCCACAAGCTGGAGCGCACCGGCATCGACCGCTGGATGGACGGCATCATCTCCTCCCACGATCTGGGCCACGCCAAGGAGAGCGCGGAGTTCTGGCCGGTGCTGCGCGAGCATTCCAACTTCGACCCGGACCGCACCCTGTTCGTGGATGACAACGAGCAGGTGCTGGCGGCGGCCCGCGACTACGGCATCGCCCACCTGCTGTGTATCCTGCAGCCGGACAGCCGCGGGCCGCTGCGGGCTATCGACGATTTCCCGGCGATACTGCATTTCAACGAGATCATTGAGGTTGCGCGAAAAAAATAGCGTCTCAACCGATATCTATAGCGCTGGATCGCCGCCGACAGCCCATCGCGCCAACAGGCAGCACCGGCAACGCCCATGACAGTTTCTGAAGTACCCCCATGGAAAAAGTTCGCATCGACAAATGGCTCTGGGCCGCCCGCTTCTTCAAGACCCGCAGCATCGCCAAACAGGCTATCGAGGGCGGCAAGGTGCACGCCGACGGCCAGCGGGTAAAACCCAGCAAGGAGATCACCAACGGCATCACGCTGGTCATTCGCAGGGGCTGGGACCAGCTGGAGGTGGAGGTGCTGGCGCTCTCCGACCAGCGCCGCGGGGCCGATGTCGCACAGACCCTGTACCGGGAAACCGAGGCCAGCGCCGCCAGACGCGAGCAGGCCCGCAGCGAGCGCCAGGCCAGCAACGAGGGCATCCGCAGCGAGCGACCCAACAAAAAGCAGCGCCGCCAGATTCACCGCTTCCTCAGCGAGCAGGACTGACGCGGTGCTCCACTGGGGCCGCCGCTGCGTAGCTATTTACCGCAACTGCTAAACTGCCTGAAAACCAATAAGACATTGTGATCGGCCGCCATGATGAAAAATACCCTGTCTTCGCTCCGCCTCGTTTCGATCTTTCCGCTTGTCGGCCTTTTGGTGCTCTCCCTGCTCACCCCCCAGGCAGCCAGCGCAGACACCCGCGAACACGAACAGCTCAAGCGCTCCATCATCAAGATCTACACCACCGCCGCCGCCCCGGACTATTTCAACCCCTGGGCGCTGCTGAACGCCCAGCAGCTGTCCGGCTCCGGCGCGGTCATCGATAACCAGCGCATCCTCACCAACGCCCATGTGGTGGCCAACGGCAGTTTTATTCAGGTGCAGCGCCATGGCGATGCGAGAAAATTCCGCGCGCGGGTGGTTTTTGTCTCCCATGAGGCCGACCTGGCGCTGCTCACCGTGGACGACCCGGGCTTTTTCGCCGACACCCGGCCGCTGGCGCTGGGCACGCTGCCGGACCTGCAGGAAGAGGTGACCGTCTACGGCTACCCCATCGGCGGCAAATCCCTGTCGATCACCCGCGGGGTCATGTCCCGCGTCGAACACCAGTATTACGCCCATGCCGAGAGCTACCTGATGGCTGGCCAGATCGATGCCGCCATCAATCCCGGCAACAGCGGCGGGCCGGTGATATCCGACGGCCGCATCGTCGGCGTGGCCATGCAGACCAACAACAGCCAGGGCGCCGAGAGCCTGGGCTATTTTGTGCCGCCGAGCGTGATCCGCCACGTGCTCAAGGATGCCGAGGATGGCGTGCACGACGGCTTCCCCGAGCTGGGAGCGGTCACCCAGAGCATGGAGAGCCCGGCGCTAAAGCGCGCCGCCGGCCTCAGCGAGGACCAGGAGGGCGCGCTGATCGTCAAGGTGTTCCACGACGCTCCGGCGGCAGCGGTGCTGCAGCCCGGCGATGTGCTGCTGGAGGTGGACGGCTACCCGGTGGCGGCGGACCGCACTGTCGAGTGGCGCAAGAACCAGCGCACCAATTACCACTATGCCGTCGACCAGTACCACGTGGGCGACCAGCTGCCGATCCGCTTCGCCCGCGATGGCAAGGTGCGCACCGCCAAGATCACTCTGGGGGCGTCACCGCCCTCCCGCTCGGTGGTGCTGGGGGAACAGTTTGACCAGCGCCCGCGCTACTATATTTACGGCGGTGTGGTGTTTGTGCCGCTGAACATGAACCTTATCAAGCGCTGGGGCAACAACTGGCACTCCAAGGCGCCTATCGACTATCTGTCTGCCCGCAACCGCTGGGGGGACGCGCAACGCACCGAACTGGTGGTGGCGCTCAAGGTTTTGCCGGCGGCCGTAAACCTGGGCTACCACGAATGGAAGAACTGGATTATTGATTCAGTGAATGGAAAGCCGGTCAAAGATTTCGCCGAGTTTGCCCAGCAGATGGAAGCCAACGACCAACCTTTTGTGGATCTGCGCGATGACGCCGGTTACCGTATGGTGCTCGATAGCGCGGCGGCGCGGGAGCAGGAAGCCATGATCCTGCAGACCTATCATATTCCCGACCGCCACTCGCCAGGGCTTTTCAGCGCGCTGGCACAGGAAATGCGTGAATAAACCGGGATGCTGAAAAGCAGGGAAAACCGGGAAAATGGAGAACAAGGATGTTCAGATACCTTCTGCTGGCGCTGGCCATCACTGCGTCCAGTTCACTAGCCTGCCACGCAGCCAGGGCCGACACACTCTTTCGCTGGATCGACGAAGATGGCCTGGTACACTTCGGCGATCGCCCCCCGGCGGGTGCCGCCGCCGAGGATATGACAGCGGCGATCCTCCCCATCAACAGCGCCGATGCCGCCCGGCCCGCGATCTCTTCCCAGCAGCGCAAGGCGGCCCGGGATCTGGAGCGCCAGTACCTTAACCGCCAGCATCAGCAGCAACAGCAGCAACAGCAGCAGCGCGCCCAGCGGGCGCATGCCTGCCGCGAGGCGCGGCACAACCTCAACATCCTGCGCGGGCCGGTCATAGTTCTCGATCAGGATGGCCAAGAGGTGCGACTCACCGAGCGCGGCCGGCAGCAGTGGGCCGAGGAGCAGGAAAAGCTGGTCCAGAAATACTGCGACTGAGCCCCGGCGCCTGCGGGCGGCTACCATTTAAAGACCCGGCCCTCTAAAATCGCCGCCCAGGCGGCGATCCCCTATTCGCCCCACTGCTTTGCCGAGGCCACGAGTCCATGTCCGATCAGCTGGAACGCTTTATTTTTTCCAATCACGATATCCGCGGTCAGGTGGTGACCCTCACCGACGCCTACCAGGCGGTGCTGGACAACAATCCCCAGCTGCCGCAGGCGGTAAAGCGGCTTCTCGGTGAATTCCTCGCCGCCGCCTGCCTGCTTTCCACAACGCTGAAGTTCGAGGGGCTGCTGGCGCTGCAGGCCCGCGGCGAGGGGGACGTGCCCCTGATCATGGCCGAGTGCACGCACCACAGCGACCTGCGCGGCATCGCCCACCTCGCCGAGGGCGCCGAGATCGCGGATGACGCCACCCTGCAACAGCTGATCGGCGGGCGCGGAGTACTGGCCATTACCGTGGAGCCGGAACGCGGCGAGCGCTACCAGGGCATAGTGCCGCTGGAGCGGGAAACACTGGCGGAGTGCCTCGAGGACTACTTCACCCAGTCGGAACAACTGGCCACCCGCTTCTGGATCGAGTCCAGCCCCAGCACCGTCGGCGGCATCATGCTGCAGGTGCTGCCCGGCAACAACGCCGCCAGCGCGACGGATAATGCCGACGCCTGGGAGACCGCCGGGCACCTGGCGAGCACAGTGACCGCCGAAGAACTGCACGACCTGCCCCACGACCAGCTGCTGCACCGCCTGTTCCACCAGCTCAACCCGGAGACGCTGGGCACCGCCAATATCCGCTTCAAGTGCAGCTGCTCGCGGGAGCGCAGCGCCAGGGCGCTGATCGCCATGGGGCCGGAAGAGGTCTATCAGCTGCTGGAGCAGCAGGACGGCGTCATTCAGGCGGACTGCCAGTTCTGCAACGCCCAGTACCGCTTTGACCGCGAGCAGGTGGAGACGCTGTTCAACGCCCCGCCCCATACCCTCCACTGACCACCGCAAGCCTCCCCGCACGGCGGATTGCGCCCGGCTCCGGCCGGGCAGCGGCGGCCGGAACCGGGGGGCCAATTCCGCAGCGAAAATTCACCAGATCTATGTAGTAAAACTACATCATAGTCATACCAAATAAAGTGGCACAAAATTTCGCAAGACAGCGTTGTCATCGGTCGAAAAACAGCCTTCCTCAGTATCCCGCCAAATTGAAGTTTGACATAATTCTGCCCCCGATTTTCCCGGCGTCGCCCCCCGTACGCGTCGCCCTGAATATTCCAGATCCTACAACTTCACGGGTAATCGACGAATGGCACAGATGGACGACACCGCGCAGGCATTGAAAAACCTGGCGTCGGCGAAACTGATTGAAGAGGCGATACAGCGCGGCGAGGGCAAGCTCTCCGACACTGGCGCCCTGGTCACAGAGACCGGCGCCCGCACCGGCCGCTCCCCGGCGGATCGCTTCGTGGTGGAAGAGCCCTCCACCAGCGACAGCATCGAGTGGGGCAAGGTCAACCGCCCCTTCCCGGTGGACAAGTTCGACGCCCTGTGGAGCCGCGTGGAAGAGTTCGTCTCCGCTTCCGATTCTTTCGTTCAGCAGCTGCACGTCGGCCAGCACGAAGACTACTACCTGCCGGTTGTGGTCACCGCCCAGACCGCCTGGCACACCCTCTTCGCCCGCAACATGTTTATCCGCCCGGAAAAGTACAACCCGAAGGGCAAGGAAGAGTGGCGCATCCTGCACGCGCCGAACTTTGTCTGCGAGCCGGAGCGCGACGGCACCAACTCCGAAGGTGTGGTGATCATCAACTTTGCCCAGCGCAAGGTTCTGCTGGCAGGCATGCGCTATGCCGGCGAGATGAAAAAAGCCATGTTCTCCGTGCAGAACTTCCTGCTGCCGGAAAAAGACGTGATGCCGATGCACTGCGCGGCCAACGTGGGCAAGGACGGCGACGTGTGCCTGTTCTTCGGCCTGTCCGGCACCGGCAAGACCACCCTGTCCGCCGACCCGGACCGCTACCTCATCGGCGACGACGAGCACGGCTGGGCCAAGGGTGGCGTGTTCAACATTGAGGGCGGCTGCTACGCCAAGACCATCAATCTGAGCAAGGAAAACGAGCCCGTTATCTGGGATGCCATCCGCTTCGGCGCCATCGTCGAAAACGTGGTCACCGATGAGGCCGGCGTACCGGATTACCACGACACCAGCCTGACCGAGAACGGCCGATGCTCCTACCCGCTCGAGCACGTGGTCATGCGCCAGCCCGGCAACCAGGCCGGCGAACCCAAGAACGTGATCTTCCTCACCTGCGATGTTTCCGGTGTACTGCCGCCGGTCTCCATCCTGTCCAAGGAAGCCGCCGCCTATCACTTCCTGTCCGGCTACACCGCCCGTGTCGGCTCCACCGAGCTGGGTGCGGAAGCGGGTATTCACCCGACCTTCTCCACCTGTTTCGGCGCGCCCTTCATGCCACGCGCACCGCGCGAATACGCCGACCTGCTGATGAAGCGTATCGAGGACTTCGGCTCCAAGGTCTACCTGGTCAATACCGGCTGGACCGGTGGCTCCGGCGACAGCGGCAAGCGCTTCCCGATTCCAGTCACCCGCTCCGTGATCGCCGCCATCCAGAGCGGTGCCCTGGAAGACGTTGCCACCGAGCACCTGGAAGCCCTCAACCTGGACATCCCGCTGGAAGTGCCCGGTGTTGAAAAGTCCTACCTGAACCCGCGTGAAGCCTGGTCCGACAAGGCCGCCTACGATGAGCAGGCCAAGAAGCTGGCTGGCCTCTTCGCCGAGAACATCGAGAAGTTCCAGGTGAGCGACGAAGTGAAGGGCGCCGGCCCCCGCGCCTGACACTGACCGGACAGCGGTCCGCAAGACCCTCGCAGAGCAATCTGCGGGGGTCTTTTTGTTTGTGGCTATAGTGAATACAGACAGCGAACGACAGGATGCCGCAGGCCGTGCGGCGAAGTTGTATTCAGCCGCGAACGGATGCCATGTCCGCAACAGATCAATTCAGCCTGCTCAGCCGCCAGGTCCACCGCCAGTGGCGAGCCCAGCGCACCAACTGGCTGGTGGTGAGCGCCATCACCCTGCTGCTGGTGCTGATTATCGCGGTGATGTGGGGCCTGCTGTACCTGCAGTCGGCAGCCCAGCCCTATGTCGAGATACGCGGCTACCGGATCGCCGATGAGGCGAGCTTGCGGCAATTTCTTCGCCAGGGCCGCAACCGCGAGCAGTTTGCCGAACTCACCATTTTTCTGCGCGAGGCGGATGTGGACCTGCAGTTACTGCCCGCCCACGGGCTGCTGCGGCAAGGCTCCGACTGGCTCAGAATCAATGAACCCGCCTTCGCCCTGCCGCCGCCGCCAACCTGGCCCAATATCGTTGCAACCCTGCAGCTGGTTCGCGATGAAGTGGTGCCCAGTATCGGCCCGGTGGTGATCGTTTCCGCCTACCGCTCGGCGCGCTACAACCGCAGGGTCGGCGGCTCCGCGACCAGTCACCACCGGGATTTCTGCAGTGTCGACTTGGTACCCAGGTCCAATATCAGCCGCCGCGAGCTGGTGGCGGAATTGCAGGCGATGCACCTGCGCCTGGGACCCGAGAGCAGGGCGGGGCTCGGCATCTACAGCGGGGTGCGTTTCCATATCGATACCTGCGGTTACCGCCGCTGGTAAATAGCACACGCCACTGCGTAAACTAGGCCCGAGTAAAAATAACAAACCGAACATCGGGGATGTCAGTGCAAGAAAAAATGGAACAGCGCGCGTTCGTCGTCGCCCTGCTGCTGGTATCAGTAGCCTTCGCCCTCCTGCTGGAGCCGTTCTTCACGCCCATTTTCTGGGCCTGCGCCATCACAGTGATTTTTTTCCCGGTCTACCGGCTGCTGATGCAGCGCTTCCCGCACTGGCCCAACCTGATGGCACTGCTCACCCTGGTGCTCTGCGTGGTACTGGTGGTTATTCCGGTGCTGGTGGTGGTCACCTCGTTTGTCGACGAGGCCGCCAGCCTGCTGCAGAAAGCCCAGAGCGGGCAGATCGATCTTTCCAAACAGGTGGAGCAGGTGCGCTCGGCCTTCCCGGGAATCAGCGCTTTGATCGAGCGTTTAGGCATGGATTTCGAGCAGTTCAAGGAGCGTATCCTGAGCGGGCTGATGAACGCCGGCAGCTTTATCGCCAAGAACGCCATCGCCCTCGGTCAGAATACGATGAACTTCTTCCTGATGCTGGGGCTGATGCTGTACCTGACCTTCTTCCTGATCCGCGACGGGCACTGGCTGGTGGAGCTGTTGATCCGCGCACTGCCCCTCGGGGATGAGCGCGAGCGCCTGTTGCTGGACAAATTCGCCGAGGTGACCCGGGCGACTATCAAGGGCAACCTGGTGGTGGCCATCACCCAGGGCACACTGGGCGGGCTCATCTTCTGGGTACTGGGCCTGCCGGCGCCTTTACTCTGGGGCGTGGCAATGACCCTGCTGTCGCTGCTGCCCGCCGTGGGCGCAGCGATTATCTGGTTTCCCGCGGCGCTCTTCCTCTATGCCACCGGTGATGTGGTCAAGGCATCCATCCTTATGGCATTCGGGGTCGGCGTTATCAGCCTGGTGGATAATGTACTGCGGCCAATTCTTGTGGGCCGCGACACCAAACTGCCGGATTACCTGGTGCTCTTCTCCACCGTCGGCGGTCTGATGATGTTCGGCATCAGCGGCTTTGCCATCGGCCCGCTACTGGCAGCGCTGTTTATGGCCTTCTGGCAAATCTTTATGCGCGAATTCATGGGATCGGACTCCCTGGACGATAACGGACCAGCTGAAGCCGGCGAAGACCCGCTCCCGGACACGGAATGAATCAAAAGGGAGAAGGAGAGTATACAAGCAAGGCCTCCGCCCGCTCTGCCACTCTCCCACTCCCCCACTCCCCCACTCTCCAGCCAGCACCCGCTGTCCTAGTGCTGGCGCTGCCGCAGGCTGGCGCTCAACTCAGCCATAGCGCTGTGATCCACGATCAATAAACCCTCGGCGGCGCGATCCAGATCCGCAATCAGCAGAATCACCAGTGAAAAAGACAGGGCCAGTGCAATCGCCACCTGCGGGGAACCGCCCCGCGCAACACCCAGCTGAAAACCAATTCCCAGCATGGCCAGAGCGGTAATGGCATAAAGCGCGCCCCAGATTGGCGGCGGTATCTGGTAGCGGGCGCCCACCTGCACCCGGCGGGTGTGATAGTCGATCAGGGTATTGAGCGGCTGGTAAAAAGCCCGCAGTCTTTGCGCATCGAAGCCCGCATCAACATGCCGCGCAACGATTTGCCAAAGCTGGCCCTGAATAGCCTCACTGCGTTCAAGCAGGCGCACATAACCTGGCAGGTCCAGATCGCGCGGATCGAAAGCCCTCAGGGACGCATATTCCGCCAGCAGCGCGCGGGCCTCTGCCTCGCCCTTGGGGTCGAGAAAGTCCGCTCGCAGATAGGTGGTGGCAATGGCGTTAACTTCTTCCAGCAGCAACAGCTTGCGCTGCGCGAAACGCTCGGCGGTCATATTGAAGGTAAATGCCAGCATAAACGCCAGCAGCCCAAGCGTCGCCGCCACCGCACTGCCAAGAGAGCTGTCTTTGATGCCGGCCTTGCTGCGCCGGCGGCGATATCCCAACCAATAGCCGAGCCCCAGAGTCGCGCCCACCAGCAGGATGGAAAGTCCGTAGAGACCAAGCAACGGCACGGTTGAGAAGAGATGGAAAGGATTGATGGGGTCGAGGATATTCATGGGCTTCCCACAGTTTGCCCCTTCATTTTGGACCAGGTTTTCAGTACATGCCCGGGAATGCGGGGGCGGCGCCACTGACCTGGATATAGCCATCAATAGTGAGATTGAACCGGCGTGTCCCTTTTGCGGCAGGCAACCTCCATACAGTGCAAAGCTTTTTGGTCGGTATCTTTTTGACTTGCACCCTATGTATTCGCGCTACCACTCTTTGTGTTGTGGCCAACATCCTTTGCGGTTAAACCCAAATGCAACTAACACCCTTTGTGGTCAACAAGATGGTACTCCACACCTCTTCAGGTCAGCATCGTCCAGCGGCCATAGGGCCATCCTTTTTGCGCTGTGAACAGCGTTGTCGGCTCTGTTTATTTCTGTCGCTATCAGCATCGCTTCTCCCCCTAATCCCTCTCTCCGCACCTAACTGAATGCCTATCACAACCGCTATTCCTACCATCACCGCTATCCATCGCCGCTATCCATCGCCGCTATCCCTCACCGCTACCCCCGCTGACTCTTTTTCGCTTGCCGGGAATACACGCTCAAATAGCCGCAAAGATGATTATTGCGCCACCACTGGCACTGCGGCATTTTCGACACAACTTTTTTAGAATTTTCAGTGAGTATTTATGGCGTGACACCTGTTGCGAGGATGCATTCCGATGATCAATTCCGTATATTTTCCTTTCGATTCACAACCCCTGCCCGAGAGTTTTTGCCGATGCGCACGCTGCAGTTGCCTGTTATTTTCCTGATACTCTCCGCGCTTCTCTCCGCCTGCACAACGATCCCCACCCCCCAGGAACGACTCCCCGGCAGCCCGCTCTTCCCACCGCTATCACTGATGTACAAACGGCTCTCGGAAGACCTGCGCAAGGAATGCAACACTTTTCGCTCCCGGTCGTTTCTGCATCACTGTACGCGCAATGAATTTGACCTGAGCAGCCTGCAGCAGGCGCTGTCCGCATCCGGGCGTTTCCAGCAATTGACGCTGGCGCAACCCGATGAAAATTACCAGCTGCTGACATCTGTTGCCGTGCTCGACCAGGAGACCGGCAGTGAATTCAGCACAGCCGTCCTTTCCGGTGCGACATTGATGATGCTTCCCATGCTGCTGGAAAGAACCATTCGCGCGGAGCTTATGGTCACCTGGCGGGAGATACCGATCAAAAGTTATGACTATACGATTCCCCTCAGATTTTCCGTATCGATTTTTAACGCGGAGCAATACCAGGAAGTATTGACTGCCGCCATTGCCGAGCGCCTGCTCGCCGACCTGGAAATGGAAAATATCTTCACCGGCGCCTACCTCCTGAGCGCAATCGAAGCCAGTGACTATGAAAAAGAACTCAATGTACCGGAGCAAGTTGGCGACTATGTGCTGAGCGACAAGCACATCTATAACAATCCTTTTTTTGGCACCCTGCTGACCTTCGAGCACCGGCAGTTCGCATTTGATCGCGCGGAAGTTTTTATCTATCCCATTCCCAGTACCGAGTGGAACGATACGCAGGCGCTGACATGGGAAGAGGCCCAGAACCTGCGCAATGATATGGTAGAGATGCAGCGCACTGGAGAGCTGAAATCGGTGATTTCCGCAGAGCCGCAAGCACTCCACTGGAAAATAGGCCAAAGGGATTTTAACGGTAGCTATTACACCAGCAAGCTGACAGACCACGACGACCAGCAGGCGGATGTCGTCAACTATGTCTTTACCAGTGGTGACAAGTTTGTGCGCGTGCACACCTACTTCCCGGTTGAGCAGGGCAGTGCATCCACAGGCGATCCAGATGACTTTGCCCGGCAGCTATTGCACACCCTCTCGCTACCGGTTGAATCCGTTTTTATGGCCAGGCTTCGTGAGGTGTACCGCCAGTCCGGCGACGGCACCTGAGGTCGGCCTCCTATAACCCAGCGGCAAGCCACCATGACCGCTGGCCGCCCCGCCGGCGGCAGAAGAACTCCATCACACCTACTTTCAGCACGGCAGAGGCATAAAGGACGCAATTAAAACCACAATTTAAAGAGGCTGCCAGGCCGACGGTCAGGGCCGGGGACAAAATGCCCGCCCACAAAAAACCGCTCACTAGGAGCGGTCCTGACGGACGGATGAAGGTCGGACAATAGCGGCTGGACGACCTAATCGCCCTCGCCACTCATGCCCAGCTCCTTGAGCTTGCGTGTCAGTGTATTCCTGCCCCAGCCGAGCAGCTCCGCCGCATCCCGTTTGCGCCCGGCGGTGTGCTTGAGTGCGATCTCGATCAATGCCTTCTCGAAGGCGGGTACGGCTTCGCTGAGGATTTCCCGGCGTCCGGAGGCCAATGCCTGATCCGCCCACAGCCGCAGGGATTTCTGCCAGTCCTGCGGCGCGGCGGCACTGGCGGTCTGCTGTTGCAGTTCCTGGGGCAGGTCTTCGATATGCACCTCGCGGCCGGATGCCATCACCGTAATCCAGCGACAGGTATTTTCCAGCTGGCGCACATTGCCGGGCCAGTCCAGATTCGCCAGATATTGCTCGGTTTCCTTCAGCAGAATTTTTGGCTCCACGCCCAGGTCCTTGGCGGCACTGTTGAAGAAGTGGCGCACCAGACGCGGAATATCCTCGCGGCGGTCGGCCAGACGCGGGATATGAATGCGAATCACATTGAGGCGATGGAAAAGGTCTTCGCGGAACTTGTGTTCGACCACCAGTTTTTCCAGATCCTGATGGGTCGCGGCAATAATGCGCACGTCCACTTTTACCGGCGTGTGTCCGCCCACACGGTAGAACTCTCCATCCGCCAGCACTCGCAGCAGGCGCGTCTGGGTTTCCGCCGGCATATCGCCGATCTCATCCAGAAACAGGGTGCCACCATCGGCCTGCTCGAAGCGGCCGGCGCGCTGTGTGGTGGCGCCGGTAAACGCGCCCTTTTCATGGCCGAAAAGTTCCGATTCCATCAGATCCTTGGGAATCGCGGCCATGTTGAGGGCGATAAAGGGTTTGCTCTTGCGCGGGCTGTGATTGTGCAGCGCCTGCGCCACCAGCTCTTTACCAGTGCCGGACTCGCCATTGATCAGAACGGTGATATTGGAGTGGGAGAGCCGCCCGATCGCCCGGAAGACTTCCTGCATGGCCGGCGCTTCGCCGATGATTTCCTTGCTGCCATTGACCGGCTCAACCACTCCCGGCTCTTCCGCCTGCTGCTCGCTGGCATGGGCCAAAGCGCGGCGGGTTACGGCCACCGCCTCGTCCACATCGAAAGGCTTGGGCAGATATTCAAAGGCGCCGCCCTGGTAAGCCGCCACTGCGCTGTCGAGGTCCGAGTGCGCGGTCATGATGATTATCGGCAGCGCCGGGCGCTCCGCCTGAAAGCGCTGTAACAGCTTGAAACCGTCCGTGCCTGGCATGCGGATATCACTGATGACGACATCGGGGGAGTCGCTGTAAAAATCGTCCAGTGCCTTGTCACCATTTTCGTAGCACTTGATATCGATTCCCTCGCGGGAAAGTGCCCGCTCCAGTACCCAGCGGATCGATCGGTCGTCGTCAATAATCCAAACACGATTGCTCATATTTCTTGATTCCGTAAACATCTATGCGTTGTCGAGGGGCAGGTATATCTGGAACACACTCTGTCCCGGGCGGCTGTCGCTTTTAATCAGGCCGCGATGCTGATTGATAATGTTCTGCGAGATGGAAAGGCCGAGCCCCGAGCCCTCGGCGCGGCCGGAGATCATCGGATAAAAGATCCGTTCACGAATCTCCTCGGGAATGCCCGGGCCGTTGTCCTCGATATCGATGCGGCAGACCAGCGGGCAGCAGCGCCGCCCGATAGTGAAACGCCGCTGGATACGGGTGCGCAGGGTGATCTGGCCGGCGGCAAGACCGATACTCTCGTCGATTGCCTGCATGGCGTTGCGGGCGATGTTGAGCAGGGCCTGGATCAGCTGTTCGCTGTCCGCCGGAAACTCCGGGATCGAGGGGTCGTAATCCCGGCGAATGCGCAACCGGCCATTGCACTCGGCATTGATCAGCTGCGCCACCCGCTCAAGGATTTCATGCACATTGGTATCCACCATGGCCACTGGCTGGTTGGGGCCGAGCAGTCGGTCCACCAGGTTTCGCAGTCGGTCGGCCTCGGCGATGATGATCTGGGTGTATTCGGCCAGCTCCTCGTCGGGAAGCTCCCGCTGCAGCAGTTGAGCCGCCCCGCGGATACCACCGAGCGGGTTTTTCACTTCGTGAGCCATGCCCCGCACCAGGTTGCGGGTGGTTTCCTGCGCGCTCAGCAGAGCATCCTCCCGGGCGATGCGCAGCAGCCGGTCCATCGGCTGCATTTCCACCAGCAACAGCCCGAGTTCCGGCACCGGGCTCACCGAGTAGTCGACGGTACGGCGCTGGAGGTTGTGCAGCAGCCAGTTGGCCTGCCGCACTGTATAGCGCTCGCCACTGGCCAGCGCATGGCGCATCGCCTCCTGCGCGGTTTCGGTCTCCCGCACCAGCTCCTTGAACGGGTAGCCCTCCACCCTGGCACTGGATGCCGCCAGCAAATCCTCCGCGGCGGCATTCAAGTAACAGAGCAGCAAACTGTCATCCAACACCAGTACGGCGGTGGTCAGGCTATCCAGCATATAGCGCAGCTGGCGATCATTGAGCATGGTGTTTTTCCGTTTCGACGGCGGCTCGGCGGGCCAATCCAAAAGCGGTCGATAGATTGCGGTGCAAAAAGCAAACCAAAATGGCGCACGGTGAGATTTTCTGGGTAGCGGGCCCTACCCGCCTGCTCCGCAGTAAGCAGACCGCGCTGAAAAAGCTCAGAAGCCTCAGGCTTGCCGGCCGCGGAAGCGGGGCTAAGCACAGTGAGCGGGCAAGCCCCACATTCGCACCATTGTGGTGCATGACTCAGAGAGAGTACAGCCCGATGGACGGCTGTGGGGTCATGGTCTTCCCGGCGATAGGCAAAAACACCCCCAGGGCAGCCCCTGAACCGATTCCCGAGATGCCTGCGGAAGTCACTCCCGCGTGACGCCTGAACAGCTTGTCAAAAGCGTCTGATTCAGAGTCCCGGATGAAGGGCAACGCTACAGCACCCAATAGTTAGTGCGCTGGTGAGCAAGCAGCGCTCGTGAGGATTGCGCGTGCGAAGAGCTAACGAGGAGAGCTTACGGGGAGAGCTCGCGAAGAGCTCTCCCAGGGAACAACGAAGGACGGGGGCAGAAAGTGCGAGGATCAGTTACCCGAGCCGGACTTCTTGGGGCGCGGAAGGCCGGGCGCGGCGGGTGCCTTGGGCGCCTGTGTCGCCTGACCAGCGGGGGAGTCCGGCACCTGGTCGCCGGGCCGTTTGACGTAGAGATTGATGATCTGCGAGCGCGCCAGCACATTGCCGTCGGCATCGGTCAGCACCGCCTGCAGGGTGTGGGTGCCCCGCTCCAGCGAGGAGATATCCAGGCGGTCGCCTGTGGAGCTGCCAAGCCACGGCTGACCGTCCACCACCGCGTACACACGGTGACCCCTGGGGGGCGGCGGCTCGATGGCAACCTGCATCACCACAAAGCGCTGGCCCGGGGGTATGGTGGCGCCATTTTCCGGGCTGACGATGGCGAAGCTGGCCAGGCGCCAGGGTTTTTCATTGTCCCCATCCCGCGGCGACAGTTTGCGCGTGGGCATGGGGCGCGACTGTACGACGGGCTGGATGTTTGTCGGCGCCAGCACGATGCGCTCCGCCTTGCCATCCGGCGGCGGTGTATCGGAAAAAACCACACTGCCATCGGGTGCCACCGTCTTGTACACCACGCTGCCGCCGGATGAGGGCTCATCGGCGCCGTCGCCGCCGGCCAGAGCGGCGCCGGCCAGCAGCAATCCCATCAGTGTGAACAACAGCGCGCCACGCCGTCCGTCGTGTTTTTTCATGAAATCCCATTCGTGGAACACCCACGCCTGATCGTTAATGAATGATTCGCTGACTACAGCCTAATACAACCCCGCCTACCGCCAACAAAAAAAGCCCGCACCTCAAAGGTGCGGGCTTTTTGCGTCAAATGCAACCGGCGCCACGGGGGCGCCGCTGGGCATTAAACGGAGTAGTACATCTCGAACTCGACCGGGTGAGTGGTCATGTTCAGACGCTCTACTTCTTCGCGCTTCAGGTCGATGTAGGCATCGATGGCGTCGTCGGAGAATACGCCGCCCTCGGTCAGGAAGGCGCGGTCCTGATCCAGTGCGTCCAGAGCCATTTCCAGGCTGGAAGCAACGGTCGGGTACTCGGCCAGCTCTTCCGCCGGCAGGTCATACAGATCCTTGTCGGCCGGGTCGCCGGGGTGGATCTTGTTCTTGATGCCGTCGATACCGGCCATCAGCATGGCGGCGAACACCAGGTAAGGGTTGGCGCTCGGGTCCGGGAAACGGGCCTCGATACGCTTGCCTTTCGGGCTCGGCACGTACGGGATACGGATGGAAGCGGAGCGGTTGCGCGCGGAGTAAGCCAGGATAACCGGCGCCTCGAAGCCCGGTACCAGACGCTTGTAGGAGTTGGTGGAAGCGTTGGCAAAAGCGTTGAGCGCGCGCGCGTGCTTGATGATACCGCCGATGTAGTACAGGGCAGTTTCAGACAGACCGGCGTAGGCATCACCAGCGAACTGGTTGACACCGTCCTTGCTGAAGGACTGGTGGATGTGCATACCGGAACCGTTGTCACCTACCAGCGGCTTGGGCATAAAGGTGGCGGTCTTGCCGTAAGCGTGGGCAACATTGTGCACGCAGTACTTGAGGATCTGTACTTCGTCGGCCTTCTTCACCAGGGTGTTGGCGCCAACGCCGATTTCACACTGGCCGGCAGTGCCCACTTCGTGGTGGTGCACTTCGATTTCCAGACCCATCTGCTCCATGGCGTTACACATGGCGCCACGCACGTCGTGCAGGGAGTCGACCGGCGGAACCGGGAAGTAGCCGCCCTTAACGCCCGGACGGTGACCGATGTTGCCTTCCGGGTGGGACATGCTGGAAGACCAGGCAGCCTCTTCGGAGTTGATCTTGTAGAAAGCGCCGGAAATGTCCGCGCCCCAGGTGATGTCGTCAAAGACGAAGAACTCGGGCTCCGGGCCAAACAGGGCGGTGTCACCCAGGCCGGTGGACTTCAGGTAGTCTTCAGCGCGCTGAGCGATGGAGCGGGGGTCGCGCTCGTAGCCCTGGCCGGTGGACGGCTCAACGATGTTACAGCGAATGATCACTGTGGCTTCGTCGGTGAACGGGTCCAGTACCGCAGTCTCGTCGTCCGGCATCAGGATCATGTCGGATTCGTTGATGCCCTTCCAGCCAGCGATGGAGGAGCCGTCGAACATTTTGCCTTCTTCGAAGAACTCACCGTCAATTTCGGAAACCGGCAGGGTTACGTGTTGTTCTTTACCTTTGGTGTCGGTGAAGCGCAGATCTACCCACTTGGCCTCACTCTCTTTGATCAAACCGAGCGTTTTCGCTGACATTGCAGTCCTCCAGGTCTTGGAAATGTATTGAGTTGCGACAGCCCTTTTTTATGCTGGCGTGTGCTCTTCTGTGGTAAAGGCCCGAAAGCGCGACCTTTATTAGGCGAGAAACCAAAGCAAAGAGTGTGCCAAATTGGGGCAGCGGCGTCAGACCGCGCCCCTGCGGGGCTGCGTGGCGTCGCCGCGGTCAGAATAGAGGCAGACAGCGCAGCTGGCCACATTTATTTGCACCACCTTGGGCCGCCCTTCACAAGCGATGCACACTATTGGTGCGCAACCAGTTGGCGGGCCGCTGGTTTATAATGCAGCGTTTTCCCAGCAACGCGGTACAACACGGATTCCCATGCACTTTGTCGTCAAGTTCTTTCCCGAGATCACCATCAAGAGCAACCCGGTGCGCAAGCGCATGTCCAAGCAGCTCAAGGACAACCTGCGCATCCTGCTGCACCGTGTCGATGATCGCATCAAGATCCTCAAGGACTGGGAGAAGATTGAAGTGATCGCGCCGGACGCGGTGGCGCACCTGTCCGACCGCATCGAGGAGGTACTGGCGCACACTCCGGGTATCGCCAATTTCGCCCGGGTGCAGCAGTTCCCCCTCGGCGATATGCAGGACATCTACGAAAAGACCCTGTCGGTCTGGGGTGACAAGCTGGACGGCAAGACCTTCTGTGTGCGGGTTAAACGCAGCGGCAAGCACGACTTTCAGTCCCTCGACGTGGAGCAGTACGTGGGCGGCGGCCTGAACAGAAACACCGCGGCGGCGGGGGTCAAGCTGAAAAACCCCGATGTCACCGTCAAGCTGGAAATCCGCCACGACAAACTCAACGTGGTGGAGGAGTTGCACCAGGGCCTTGGCGGCTTCCCCCTCGGCACCCAGGACCCGGTGCTGTCGCTGGTGTCAGGCGGCTTCGACTCCATCGTCGCCAGCTACATGACCATCAAGCGCGGCATCCGCACCCACTTCCTGTTCTTTAACCTCGGCGGTCGCCAGCACGAGCTGGGGGTCAAGGAAGTGGCCTACTACCTGTGGAACCGCTATGGCTCCTCGCACCGGGTAAAATTCGTCACCGTGCCGTTCGATGAGGTGGTGGGGGAAATCCTCACCAATGTGGACGACTCCCATATGGGCGTGATCCTCAAGCGCATGATGCTGCGCGCGGCCACCGCGATGGCCAACGAGCTGAACATGGACGCGGTGGTGACCGGCGAGGCGGTGGCCCAGGTTTCCAGCCAGACCCTGAAGAACCTCGCCGTGATCGACAGTGTCACCGACACCCTGGTGCTGCGCCCGCTGATCGTCAACGACAAGACCGAGATCATCCGCACCGCACGCGCCATCGGTACCGAGGAGTTTGCGGCCAACATGCCGGAATACTGCGGTGTCATCTCGGTGAAGCCCACCACCAAGGCCAGACGCGAGCGGGTCGAGGAAGAGGAGACCCACTTTGACTTCAGCGTGCTCGACCGCGCCATCGGCAACCGCGTGATCCAGAATATCGACCAGGTCATGGAAGAGGTGCAGGGCGAGGTGCCGGACGTGGAAGTGGTGAGCGAGGCCGGCGATGCGGTGGTCATCGACATCCGCCACCCGGACGAGGAGGAAATGGATCCGCTCGAACTGGAGGGCAGCCAGGTGGAGGTGATTCCTTTCTACCGCCTCAACAGCGTCTTCAGCACACTGGATGCGGAAAAAAAATACCTGCTCTATTGCAGTCGCGGCGTCATGAGCAAGCTGCACGCCTCGCATCTTATCGACCAGGGCCACCGCAACGTCGGTGTGCTGCGCCCACACCTGCCGCACCGGCCGGACTGAATCACCGCCCCGGCCGCTATAGGTCACGGCTAATCCGGCTGTGGCCGCGGCTGTGCATGCGCTGCCGGGCCCCCGGGTGACAGCTGCCTCGCACAGGCGATTGCTGCGGGGCTAAAGCCAGCCCCGCAGGCACAGACCGCCCTGCCCGCGCGGAAATCATTTTGCCCGATGCCTAGGGACCGGTTTAAAAAAGTCAGCCCGTGATGGTTTTTTGTCCGGCTTTTGCTCCCATTTGTCACGCTTGGCCACTATAATCGCCGCCTTTGGCCGGACGACCGCTAATCGACAGCCCCGCCCCGATTGACTTGACGCGACAGTCCGCAGACTGGCCGCCCTATCCCCCTAGAGGTTCATTGTGATTGATAACCTGCGCAATATTGCGATCATCGCCCACGTAGACCACGGTAAAACCACCCTGGTCGACAAGCTCCTGTCCCAGTCCGGCACACTGGATCGCCGCGACGAAGGCGCCGAGCGGGTGATGGACTCCAACGATCAGGAGCGTGAGCGCGGCATCACCATCCTGGCCAAGAACACCGCCATTCGCTGGCACGACTACCGCATCAACATTGTCGACACCCCCGGACACGCCGACTTCGGCGGCGAGGTGGAGCGGGTGCTGTCCATGGTCGACTCCGTGCTGCTATTGGTGGATGCGGTCGACGGCCCCATGCCGCAGACCCGTTTCGTCACCCAGAAGGCGTTCGAGCAGGGCCTGAACCCCATCGTGGTGATCAACAAGATCGACCGCCCCGGCGCCCGCCCCGACTGGGTAATGGACCAGGTGTTCGACCTGTTCGACAGCCTCGGCGCCACCGACGAGCAGCTGGACTTCCCGGTGGTCTACGCCTCCGCCCTGAACGGCATCGCCGGCCTCGACGACACCGATCTGGCCGAGGACATGACGCCGCTGTTCCAGATGATCGTCGACAAGGTCGAGCCGCCCAAGGTCGACCTCGACGGCCCCTTCCAGATGCAGATTTCCGCCCTCGACTACAACAGCTACGTCGGCGTCATCGGCGTCGGCCGCATCACCCGCGGCACCCTCAAGCCCAACCAGCAGGTAGTGGTGCTCGACCGCGACGGCAACAAGCGCAAAGCCAAAGTACTGCAGGTCATGGGCTATCTGGGCCTGGAGCGGGTGGAAGTGGAGCAGGCCAGCGCCGGCGACATCGTGTGTATTACCGGCGTCGGTGAACTGAACATTTCCGACACCCTGTGCGACCCGGAGCACCCGGAGGCGCTGCCGGCCCTGTCTGTGGACGAGCCTACCGTGAGCATGACCTTCCAGGTCAACGACTCGCCGTTTGCCGGCAAGGAGGGCAAATACGTCACCTCGCGCAACATCAAGGATCGCCTGGACCAGGAGCTGATCCACAACGTGGCGCTGCGTGTCGAGCAGGGCGATTCCCCGGACAAGTTCAAGGTCTCCGGTCGCGGCGAACTGCACCTGTCGGTGCTGATCGAGTCCATGCGCCGCGAGGGCTTCGAGCTGGGCGTGTCCCGCCCGGAAGTGGTGCAGAAGGAAGTCGACGGCGTGATCCAGGAGCCCTACGAGCAGGTGGTGATCGATGTCGAGGAGCAGCACCAGGGCCCGATCATGGAAGAGCTCGGCCTGCGCAAGGCGGACCTCACCAATATGGAGCCGGACGGCAAGGGCCGCGTGCGCCTGACCTTTATCGTGCCGTCGCGGGGCATGATCGGCTTCCGCTCGCAGTTCCTGACCATCACCAGCGGCTCCGGCATCATGACCAGCATCTTCGACCACTACGGACCGGTCAAGCAGGGCGATGTGGCCAAGCGCATCAACGGCGTGCTGATCTCCATGGTCAACGGCAAGACTCTGGCCTACGGCCTGTTCCCGCTGCAGGATCGCGGCCGCCTGTTCCTGGGCCACGGTGAAGAGGTCTACGAGGGTCAGGTAGTGGGCATTCACTCACGGGGCAACGACCTGGTGGTAAACCCCACCAAGGCCAAGCAGCTGACCAACGTGCGCGCCTCCGGTACCGACGACGCGCTGACCCTGTCACCGCCGATCCGGCACACCCTGGAGCAGGCACTGGAATTTATTGAGGACGACGAGCTGGTGGAAGTCACACCGGAAAGCATCCGTATCCGCAAGAAGATCCTGCAGGAAAATATGCGCAAGCGCGCCAAGAAGTAAGCCTGCCGGCGCCGCGGCAAAAACGCAGGCAAGAGAGAAGAGCGCGGGCAAGAGCGCAAACAGCAAAGGCGGGCCTCAGGCCCGCCTTTGTTTTATCCGCATAACGCCGGTGTCTGCACCGCGCCGACACCACCTCGGTGCTTAACCCCGTGCCACTCCAGAGCGCAAGCCAAGGCTCTCACAGGGATGGCGTGAAAAAACGCTGCTGCACCTGCCGCCAATCCGCCAGCGCCCCGCGGGTGTGCAGGCAGACTGTCAGCTGCTCGAACTCGTCCGCCCGCGGCACCAGTACCTCCAGCGCCCGGTGGGCGGCGAGACTGTGGGGGAAGTGATTTCTGCCCGCGCCCAGCGCGGGGAACAACAGCGTGCGGATACCACTGGCCAGGGCCAGGTCGAGTGCGCTGGTATAACACTGGCCCAGCTGCGCCAGCGCCCGCGCGCCCCACTGGTCGCCGCTGGTCCACTGGGGAGTGACGGTGTGGATCAGGTAGGTAACCGGCAGGCCGTAGGCGCGGGTGAGCCGCGCCTCACCCACCGGGCATTCCGACTGCAGGGCGCAGGCTGCCTCCAGTGCTTCGCCACCGCGCTCAAAAACCTGCTCGGAAAGTCCACGGCCGCGGATCAGGTGCTTATGGGCCGGGCACACCAGGGCGCCGGCGCCAATTGTCAGGATGTCGCCGCTTGTCAGTTTAATCCCTTTCATCGTCTGTGATTCCCCTCGCACTGTGTGCTGAAACTATAGCCGCCGCTCTATGGGAGCCCCGCGGAACCACTTATACTAGTTCGCTGTTTATGTCGGCTTCGAGCCGTTGCCAAGAATGATTAGCCGATTAACTGATTAAAAATTGCCCTTGGGGCAGGGCGGAACGGGCCAGATGGATCTAGTGCCTGACACGCATAGGGATATCCATGAATCCAGGTATAGTCAGCAACGCCCAAGATTTATCCAGCCCCATGGAGCTGGCGCGGCAAATCGAGTTGCGGCGTCGTGTACAGGCTTCCGGTTACATGCTCCTTTTCGCCATGGCCATCACCGGCACCATGGCCGCCATAGCGCTC
Organism: Microbulbifer aestuariivivens; assembly: GCF_039545115.1. Classification (NCBI taxonomy): domain Bacteria; kingdom Pseudomonadati; phylum Pseudomonadota; class Gammaproteobacteria; order Cellvibrionales; family Microbulbiferaceae; genus Microbulbifer; species Microbulbifer aestuariivivens. Next base: position 96,727 of record NZ_BAABRT010000013.1, read on the forward strand.
AGCGACAATGAAATACTGAGAGCCTCTGTTCTGCTTGCCATCGCCGCCACTGTTCTCGGCAGCTATGTGGCCATTCACAAAGTGGGCCTGAGCCGCCTGACCCCAGTGCTGGTGGGCCTGTTGCTGCTGGCGCTCTATTTCTACCTGCTGCTGTCCGGCGGCGTGAACAATACCGGCCTTATGTGGGCGGTTACCCTGGTGCCGGGCTTTATCAACCTGTACGGCTACCGCGCTGGCACTGGGACCCTCCTGGCGATGGGTGCCGCCACCGCCCTGATCCTCTTTTACCCCGAGTTCCCCGGCCTGACCGCCGAGTATGACACCACCTACCGGGCGCGCTTCCTGGCGGTATTCGTCGCGCTCACCGTACTGACCGCGCTGCTCGACAGCAGCCGGCAGCAGACCCAGCAACTGCTGCAGCGCCTGACACTGGAACTGGAGACCCGCGCCAGCACCGATGCGCTCACCGGCCTGCTGAACCGGCGCGAGGCCTACCGCGAGATCAGCAAGCTGGAATCCCGTGACCCGAAACAGGCGGGCCGCTACACGGTGCTGATCGGCGATCTGGACAATTTCAAAACCATTAACGACCAGTTCGGGCACGCCTTCGGCGACCGGGTTTTGCAGGACGTGGCCTGGGTGCTGCAGCAAAACACCCGCGTTGGAGACCTGGTCTCGCGCTGGGGCGGCGAGGAGTTCCTGATTTTGCTGCCCAACACCGACCTCGAAGGCGGCAGCTTTCTGGCGGAAAAACTGCGCGAAAAGGTTGAGGCCTTGAGCGACACTTACCCGCACCAGGTACAGATCTCCATCAGCTTCGGTGTTGCCGAGGGCAGCCCTCACGAACAGCCGCACTCGCGACTGCTCGCCGACGCGGACGCAAAGATGTATCGCGCCAAACACGATGGCCGCAACCGGGTCGTCGCCGCCTAAGAAGCAAAACCGGGCGCCCTGCCGGCCCGGGTCGCGCGCCGTTTACAGCCTTGCCCGCACATCTGCCCCGCCCTCATCCACACCGGCTCATTCGTCATTCGTCATTGCCTTTAGGCTGTCGCCGCAGCACTTTACTTGCCACCTCTGGTCTCCAGTCATATCCGCGTGCATGGAAAACCTACAGAAAAAAGAAAGCTAAAAACAGAGCGACAAAAAACAGTATTTTTTGATGAAATCGCGGACTGCCAAACTAAAAAAAATCGCATTCTGGGCAATACTCATGCCGCAGTGAGTTATGGGCAGTGAGTAAAGGACAGTGAGTAAAGTGCAGTGAATTAAAGGCAGTGAGTTATGAGCAGTAAGTCGGTGGCAGCAAGTTGGAAGCAGGGCGGACAGCGGCAGCAACAAACGTGCGGTCGCGGCTGGGAAAACACGGAATTGAGGCTTTAGAGGTTGGGAGTTGAAAGGATAAAAATAAGCTGGATTAGTTCAGACCAAATCTGACACCTCTCCTTGAAAAGAAGGGGTTTACCGGTTTTGATGAAGGTGCCTAAACCCAAAGTCAAAACCAAGGATAAACCCCATGATCCATACTAACGATCGCATC
>NZ_BAABRT010000014.1:0-94841 GCF_039545115.1 Microbulbifer aestuariivivens
TTCCTTGTGCCGATAAGGAACCAGCTCCTGAAAGGGTATTCACTATCAGCCAAATAGAACCGCCACTTGTACCACCATATGAGCTTGGCTGGAGACCATCTGCCAGAATAGCGCCATCGATAACTGCCTGGTCCGCCTGCAGTTTGATGGCTCCGCCACCACGGGTGGAGCTGGGGGAACGGCCAAAAGTCGTCGGTTCTTCGAAGTTGCCATAGGTTGAATCGGCAGTGCTACCCGCCCCGGCACCACCATGGCTGGCTCCATAATTACTTGTAGAAGTAGCAGAAAATCCCCGGCCGCTCACACTGATTTTTGAATCAGAAGACAGCCTGAATAAGCCTTCGATACTAAGACTCAAACCAGCCTGATTGGAATGAGTTACATGACCGCCATTCACAATCTCCAGCCGCTTGAAATTATGCATGCCATCAATGGTTACAACCGCACCATCAACAACGATCTCTGCACCCTCATACTGCATATCCGATGCGGATATATAGCCATTCTCGCTGAACACCACCGGCTCCGGAGGCCTCTCAGCCCCACTTAGCGCGTAGTGTTCAGAGATCTCCGCTTCAGTGATTGCGCTATCAAATAAAAAGACTTCCGCCATATAACCATTGACACCATCCTTGATACTGTCACCGTCAGGAAGACCTCCAACAAATAGAGGCTCGGAACCAGGGGTAGGTGCCCCGATATAGGGCTGACTCTGAACCAAGACACCATTTTTATAGAGATTTAATACACTGCCTGTATAGGTAACTGCAATGTGATACCACTCACCAACCTCTAAAATTTCCGCATCACTGACAGCCGCAACTTGTGCACCATCATTAACCACAAATGCAAGGTGACCAGCCTCTTGTCGCCCAACATCAAATGTCTTTGACTGGCCGGCCAGGTGCAGACTGAAAACAGAGCTTCCCGCATCCCAGAGACCATGCTGCAGTAACACCTGCCTACCACCATGAACGCTTATATTCACCCAAATCTCAAGGGAAAACGCACCTAAAAATACAGGCAGAGTTTTATTCGTAGTGTAGAAGTAATTCCCTTGTTCGAAATTGACAGCAGGACCAAAATTCAGGCCGCTAGCGATGTATTTAGGTTGCCACTTAGAATTTAAATGGGGAGCATTATCCATCATGTCCCAGTAATACCCATCCTGAAACTCTGCCATGGGCCAATATGCCATTGGCTCAGTCGCAACAGCGGCAGCAGACTCTATCAACAGTAGCAGCGCAAATATTGTCGACCCGCCTCTAAATGAAAACCCTTTCACTTACTTAATCCTTCAACTTAAAGCATCTGCACAGTTAATCTCGAGTCATAGCTCATAAAGCGATGACTATTTTTTAGCCGAGAATTTCTGTCAAAATTAAAAAACGCGATATAAGAGCCATAGCCTGAGTCAAGGATGTCATTTTGCGCATCCGCGATTATCCAGCTGTCACCTCGCTTTAACTCAGCCCAATTATGATAATCGTCCGCCCGCAACCTTCCTGACTCTTCGAGTACAAATCCACCAATCAGCCGGGCAGGCACCTCTTGCGCTCGACTTATGGCCACAACGGCAGAAGAAAACTCGGTACAGTCACCCTTTTTCTCTGTAACCGCAAAATATGCGCCGCGATCTTCTGCGATATAGCCCACATCATCGACATTTCTGTACACCCATGAAACGGTATCAGCGATAAAATCTTTCTGACCAGCAAGATTTTCTGCCAATGATTTGATCTCAGGCGAGTCGGATTCAATATTTCGCTCTGGAGCGATGTAATCGCCCGCTGCTTGAAACTCTTGCGCATTTTCAGATAGTGCAATTTCAGCGGTAATACTGATGATCTCAGTGGAAAATGGGGGCAATTTTTCAATCGCAAACATCAAGGCTTGATTGCCCGACTCTTCTGCCACCAGTTCAAAGTCACGATTTGACCCAAGGCTCAATGTTCTCTGATAGGAGTTTTGCTTGACCGGTGCAAATATTTTTATCTGCGCGCTATCAATAACCTCTCCACTATCATTAGTCACAGAAAAGCTATAACGCAGCGTTTTATACCTAGTAAACTCTGAAATATTTTTTCGCTGCGAGCTGTTAATCATTCCAGCCAAGCCAGCAAGAATGATAAACCCGACAACAGACAAACAAATGGATGACCTGAAAAAGCCAGAAAATCTAATCGACACAGGCCACACCCTGAAGTTTGCCGTTCGCTTTCAGGGAGTTTATTCGCCCCATACTAAGCGCAGCATCAATAGCAGCCATCCCCCCTTGAACCGCATAAACTGGCACTTCACCTGAAAATTTAAAACTTCCCTTACGCTTATCCGCCACCACAAACACTGGCAAGTACTCATCAGCAGGGTATTGGGAGAGGGCGCTGTCAATAAACGACTGGGTAATCTGCCCCGATTCTGGGTAGAGGGCTTCAACACCATAACCCTTCAGTTTGTCTGCAATTAACTTATTCTCTGCGATTGTTACCGCTCCAAAATTTCTTGCCTCAATAAGAAACTCTTCTGGAGGCACGACAATTTGCACCTTTCCACTATTATTTGCAGGTGACCATATGCCTATCTTGGGTTTCACAAACCCATCAGCAATGAGATCTATACATAACTTAGTGAGCTCATAACGCTTATAGGGCTCTGCCACAACCAATAGCGATTGGCCTTTGAGAAAGCTTTTTTGCTTTAGTTGATAAGCGGGAAGATGAATGGAGTAGGCAGGGAAGATATCTGGTAACGAACCCCTGGAGATATTGATGATGGTTATTTTGCCTGATACTTGCGTATAAGGGACAAAGCAGGAATGAGAAACAATCGTACTATTTTGTATACGTGGTGTATCTACAGCTTTTTTAGCCTCAATAGAGCTAATCTCACTACGGGCTAAGCTTTCATCAATAGCTACGCCACCGCCAACTTCCGCACCCCCCATAGAAGAAAAAAAGTAAGCACTAACAGTTACTATTGATGTGACCATCCTTTTCACATCAACTACTCGTAATTTTTTAGTTATGAGTCTCTATTTCGGACTCAATGAAAATTTTTGCGATACTACGCAGTAAGCCGCAGTGAATCCACCTATAAATCGCTGCATTGATTACGCTGAGAACAAAGTCACACAATTAACCGAAATTATTTTATCCAAGTTTCGCGGAACTATTTTTTTGCCAAATTCCTCGAATCCGCTTATTTCTGGGCAAAAGCATTAACCTCCCTATCAAACGCCCAACTCCAGCAGCTCCCAATCGCCCAAAAGCTTAAGAACGCTCAGCTGATTAACCATCCCTCCTCATATGAGCTAAATTTCAGACACAAAAAAGCCCGCTCAAACGGCGGGCTTTTCTGTCGTTGATCAACAACGATTGAATGGTCGGAGTGGCCGGATTTGAACCGACGACCACCACACCCCCAGTGTGGTGCGCTACCAGGCTGCGCTACACTCCGACGAAGGGGAACCAAGCGGCTTAGGTTTTGCTAAGTCCTTGATTTTTAAGGCATCGCTTTGCGATGAGGCGCAAATCATACATCAGCTGACGGGGAATGCAAGCCCGGATCTGCACCGATTTTGAACTTTAGTTGGGAGCCTCCAGCAGTGCCAGCACACCCTCCAGTTCGGCGATCATCTCAGGCAGGACCTGCTGCAGCTGTACGCCCTGCACCTTTTCGGTACCGGACTCCATCTGCAGGCGGGCACCACCGATGGTGTAGCCCTCTTCGTACAGCAGTGCGCGAATCTGACGGATCAGGATAACGTCCTGATGCTGATAGTAGCGGCGGTTGCCACGACGCTTGACCGGGCTGAGCTGTGGGAATTCCTGTTCCCAGTAGCGCAGTACGTGGGGCTTCACCGCGCAAAGCTCACTGACTTCGCCAATGGTGAAGTAGCGCTTGCCAGGGATGGTTGGCAGTTCGCTATTGTTGCTCGCTTCCAGCATGCTCTTCTACTCGTGCCTTGAGTTTTTGTCCCGGTTTGAATGTCACTACACGCCGGGCGGAGATCGGGATCTCTTCGCCGGTCTTGGGGTTGCGTCCGGGACGCTGGCTTTTGTCCCGCAGATCGAAATTACCGAAGCCGGACAGTTTTACCTGCTCGTTATTTTCCAGCGCATTGCGGATTTCCTCGAAAAAAAATTCGACGATTTCCTTCGCTTCTCGCTTATTGAAACCCAGCTCTTCATACAACTTTTCGGCGAGCCCGGCCTTGGTCAGTGCCTCTGTCATTGGTTCCTACCAATACCTTCAGAGGCGTCGACTCCAGATCGGAAGCGGCCCAAACCGCGGCGGCTTTCAACCCGGTAGCAGACGCTCTCGGGGTGCCAGGCAACCTGCACCCCGGAGCGACATAGCCGGATCAGCGCAAGCTGGCGTTATATTGTTGTTCTAATTGTCGAACCACCGCATCGACTGCGGCATTGATTTCTTCGTCGTTAAGGGTGCGCGACGGATGCTGAAAGGTCAACCCCATGGCGACACTTTTTCTATTGAAATCAATGCCTTTGCCCTGATAGACGTCAAAAATGTTGAGGTCCGTCAAAGTTTCGCCAGCGGCTTCGGTGGCGGTTGCCACCATGCTGGCGGCCGGTACATCGGCGTCGATCAGCAGGGCCAGGTCGCGGCGCACTTCGGGGAAGCGCGACAGCGGCTGGAATGCGGGCAGTGCCGCTTCGCCGAGGGCGTCGAGGCTGAGCTCAAACAGGTAGGCGGCCTTGGGCAGTTCCAGTTGCTTCTGCAGCTGCGGGTGCAGCGCCCCCACTACGCCCAGGTCGCGGCCATCGCGGGTGATACGCGCGGTCTGGCCCGGGTGCAGGGCGCTGTGCTCGCCGGCCTGGAACTGGAATTCGACATTGCCGAAGTGGGCAAGCAGCGCTTCCACGTCACCTTTGATGTCATAGAAGTCCACGGTGTCTTTGCCGCCGGTCCAGCTTTCACCTTCGCGGCCGCCGTAGATCAGGCCGGCGATCATGGGCTCCTGGCGCAGTTCGTCGCCCGGCACAAAGCGCAGGCCGGTTTCAAACAGGCGCACACGGCTCTGCTGACGGTTGAGGTTGTACTGCAGCGCTTTGCACAAGCCGGGCATGAGGCTGGTGCGCATTACCGCCAGATCGGCACTGATGGGGTTCTGCAGGGCCACCGGCTCGGCCTTGGGGTCGAAAAGCGCGGCGGAGGCGCGGTCGATAAAGCTGAAGGTGATGGCTTCGTGGTAACCGCGGGCCAGCAGGGTCTGCTCCAACGCCTCGAGGGCAACACGGGATTCTTTCTGCGGCACGATATCGAGGGCGGCGCTGAAGCTGATGCTGGGGATGCGGTTGTAGCCATACACTCGGGCCAGCTCTTCCAGCAGGTCGGCCTCGATGGCGAGATCGAAACGGAAGCTGGGCACGAGGAAGGTCCAACCCTCGCTGTCTTCGCCGATCTTCTGCAGGCCGAGACGGGTGAGGATATCGACGATTTCGTCATCGCCGATCTCGACGCCCAGTCCGGCGGCAACACGGGCGCGGCGCAGGGTGATGTGGCGCTCTGCCGGCATGGCCTCTTCCAGCTCACGCAGGTGCACTGGGCCCGGTTCGCCACCGACGATGTCTAACAACAGCTGGGTGGCGCGCTCGACGGCCTGCTCCTGCAGGCGATAGTCGACGCCGCGCTCGAAGCGGTGGGAGGAGTCGGTGTGCAGGCCGTATGAGCGGGCCTTGCCGGCGATGGCCAGCGGATTGAAGAAGGCGCTCTCGAGGAAGATGTCGCGGGTGTTTACAGAGACTGCGGACTCTTCCCCACCCATGATGCCGGCTATGGCCAGGGGCTTTTTCTCGTCGGCGATCAGCAGGGTGCCGTCTTTCAGCTCCACTTCCTGACCGTCCAGCAGTGTGAGCTTTTCGCCCGGTGCAGCGAGGCGCACTTTGATGCCTCCTTCCAGTTTGGCCAGATCGAAGGCGTGCATGGGCTGGCCCAGTTCCAGCAGAACATAGTTGGTGACATCCACCACCGGGTCGATACTGCGCAGGCCACTGCGGCGCAGGCGCTCCTGCATCCACAGCGGAGTCTGGGCACTGATATCAATATTGCGGATGACCCGGCCCACGTAACGGGGGCAGGCATCGCCCGCCATCAGGGATACCGGCAGGCTGTCGTTATGGCTGGCGGCAACCGGGGAGATTTCCGGGCCCTGTACCGCACAGCGGTTGAGTACGCCCACTTCGCGCGCGATGCCGGCGATACCCAGGCAGTCGGAGCGGTTGGGGGTCAGGTCCACCTCGATGATTTCGTCATCAAGGCCGAGGTATTCACGCAGGTCCTGCCCGGTGGGGGCATCAGCCGGCAATTCCCAGATACCGTCGCTGTCTTCACCAAGTTCCAGCTCGGTCTGGGCGCAGAGCATGCCGAAGCTCTCAACACCGCGCAGCTTGGCTTTTTTGATCTTGAAGTCGCCGGGCAGTTGCGCGCCTACCAGCGCGAATGGAATCTTGATACCGACACGGGCATTGGGCGCGCCACAGACCACCTGCATCTCGCCTTGCGGGTGGCCGGCCACTTTGCATACCCGCAACTTGTCTGCGTCGGGATGCTGTTCACAGGCGATGATTTCACCAACAACCACGCCGGAGAAGTCACCGGCGACGTTTTCGACCCCATCCACTTCCAGTCCGGCCATGGTGATCTGGTCGGCCAGTTCCTGCGCGGTCAGTTGTGGGCTGACCCATTCCCGCAGCCAGGCATTACTGAATTTCATAATCGATCTCTTTCTCTTATTTCCATAAGCGCCGGTGGTTCACTTTGGCGGCGCCGCGCCACCCGGGTGTACGGGCCGCGCTTCAGTAGTCATTCGGTTTTCGCGTCAGAACTGCTTCAGGAAGCGCAGGTCGTTATCGAAGAACAGGCGCAGGTCGTTGACGCCATAGCGCAGCATGGCAAGGCGCTCCACGCCCATGCCGAAGGCAAAGCCGGAATAGGTTTCGCTGTCGATATCGCAGGAGGCAAACACGTTAGGATGCACCATGCCGCATCCCATCACCTCCAGCCAGCCGGTACCGGAGCACACACGGCAGCCGTCACCACCGCAGGCGGTGCACTGGATATCCACTTCCGCCGACGGCTCGGTAAAGGGGAAGTAGGACGGGCGGAAGCGCACGGGCACATCGGCCTCGAAGAAGGCTTTGAGGAACTGATCCACACAGCCCTTCAGGTGCGCAAAGCTCACGTCTTTGTCCACCACCAGACCTTCCACCTGATGGAACATCGGGGAGTGCGTTACGTCTGAATCACAGCGGTAGACACGCCCGGGGCAGATAATGCGAATGGGCGGCGCGGTCTTCTCCATGGTACGGATCTGCACCGGGGAGGTGTGGGTGCGCAGCACCGTGGACGGGTCGATATAAAAAGTATCGTGCATGGCCCGCGCGGGGTGATGCGCGGGAATATTGAGGGCTTCGAAGTTGTGGTAGTCGTCCTCAATCTCCGGCCCCTCTTCCACGGAGAAACCGAGGCGCACGAACAGTTTTTCAATACGGCGCAGTGTGCGGGTTACCGGGTGCGCACTGCCCTGCGCTTCTCCACGGCCCGGCAGGGTCACGTCGATGGTTTCTTCTGCCAACTTGGTGGCGATGGCGGCTTCTTCCAGGGCGGCGCGGCGCGCGTTGATCTGTTCCTGCACCTGCTGCTTGGCTTCATTGATCTTGGCGCCGGCGGCGGGACGCTCTTCCGGGGAGAGCTTGCCCAACCCTTTCAGCAGTGCAGTCAGGTGGCCTTTTTTGCCCAGGTAATCCACGCGTACCTGGTCCAGTGCCGGCAGGCCTTCCGCCTGCTCCACCAGCGCCAGTGCCTGTTCGGTGAGGGACTGCAAATCTTGCATGGAGTCGTTTCCGTCTAGATAAATACGTTCTTTTTAGCGGGTGCCCTGGCCTGTGTGCCGGGACTGAGTGGCGCCTCTCGCGCTCAAGCGGGGAGCGGCACCTGAAATCGTATAAAAAAATAGGGAAGGACTTTACAGCCCTTCCCTATCTTTAATGGCGCTCAGTCTTTCAACTGAAGACGACTTAAGCTGCCAGGGCTGCCTTGGCTTTTTCCACTACGGCAGCGAAAGCGGCTTTGTCGTAGACAGCCAGGTCGGCCAGGACGCGACGGTCCAGGGCGATGTCGGCTTTCTTCAGACCGGCGATCAGGCGGCTGTAACTCAGGCCTTCGGCGCGGGACTGTGCGTTGATACGGGTGATCCACAGCTGACGGAAGTTACGCTTCTTGACACGACGGTCGCGGTAAGCGTACTGACCAGCTTTGATAACGGCCTGCTTGGCAACGCGAAATACGCGTGAACGCGCACCGTAGTAGCCTTTGGCCTGCTTCAGAATCTTCTTGTGACGACGACGCGCCTCTACACCACGTTTAACACGGGCCATAACTGTATCCTCTTAACTCTTTGCGAATGGAGCCAATTACTTGGCGCGCAGCATACGATCGACCAGGGTGGCATCAGACTTGTTCATGGTCTGGGTACCGCGCAGCTGACGCTTACGCTTGGTGGTCATCTTGGTGAGGATGTGGCTCTTGTTGGCGTGCTTGTGCTTGTAGCCCGCAGCCGTCTTTTTGAAGCGCTTGGCAGCGCCACTGTGCGTCTTTGCTTTCGGCATTTTGTACTCCAGTAGTGAATATTGCCCCTGGGGGCTTTCGTTAAATACCGCCGGCTATACCGGCGGTTTATGAGAGTGAGGAGGCAGCCGTCGCCCAATCACTTCTCCGAGCAGGTCCGGAAATCGCTTTCCGTCCCTTACTTCTTCTTTTTGCTGGGCGCGATCACCATGATCATCTGGCGGCCTTCCATCTTCGGCCGCTGCTCCACCACGCCCAGCTCTTCCAGATCTTTCTCGATGCGCTGCATCATTTCCATGCCCAGCTCCTGGTGGGCCATCTCACGGCCGCGGAAGCGCAGGGAAATTTTCGCCTTGTCGCCAGCCTCCAGGAAGCGGGTCAGGTTGCGCAGCTTGATCTGGTAGTCCCCGATATCAGTACCGGGGCGGAATTTCATTTCCTTGATCTGCTGCTGCTTCTGTTTCTTCTTGGCAGCATTTTTGGCCTTCTTGGCTTCAAAAATGTGCTTTCCGTAGTCCATGATCTTACAGACTATCGGATCTGAATCCGGTGCGATTTCAACGAGATCCAGACTGGCCTGCTGAGCCAGATCCAGCGCTTCATCTAGGGAAACTATTCCCACCTGTTCGCCGTCGGCGCCAATCAGGCGTACCTGTGATGCCTCAATCTGATCATTAATGCGGGCCTTCTTGGACCGTCCCTTGCTGTCTCGTTTAATAGCTATCGTCTCCAGTTACCAATAATCAATCGCGAGAATCTGCAATAGCAGCGCGGCCGCGGCGGCTGACATCCTGCTCAAGGATCTCGAGGAACGACTCGAAGGTCATGGTTCCAAGGTCCTCTCCGCTGCGTGTCCGCACGGCGACCGTTTGATTCTCGACTTCCTTATCGCCGATGACCAGCAGATAAGGTACACGCTGAAGCGTGTGCTCGCGGATTTTAAAGCCGATCTTCTCGTTTCTCAAGTCGGCTGTGGCACGGTAGTTCAACGCGCCGAGATGTTGCTCCAGATCGCGGCAGTAATCCGCCTGTCGATCGGTGATATTCAGCACCGCCACCTGCCGTGGGGCCAGCCAGGTGGGGAAGGCGCCCTCGTAGTTCTCAATCAGGATGCCGATGAAGCGCTCGAAGGAGCCCAGCGCCGCGCGGTGCAGCATTACCGGGGTCTGACGGGAGCCGTCTTCCGCCACATACTGGGCGTCCAGGCGACCCGGCATGGAGAAATCCACCTGAATGGTGCCACACTGCCATACCCGGCCCAGGCAATCTTTCAGGGAGAATTCGATCTTGGGTCCATAGAAGGCTCCCTCTCCCGGCAACTCTTCCCACGGCAGGCCGGCGGCATTGAGGGCATCCGCCAGTGCTTTTTCCGCCTTGTCCCAACTCTCATCGGAGCCTACCCGCTGCTCCGGGCGGGTGGAGAGGCGGTAGATCACCTCCTCAAAACCGAAATCCTTGTATACGGCGTGCAACAGGTCCATAAAATCGGAAACTTCCGACTGGATCTGCTCTTCGGTGCAGAAGATATGGCCATCGTCCTGCACAAAACCGCGCACGCGCATCAGGCCATGCAGGGAACCGGAAGGCTCGCTGCGGTGACAGGAACCAAACTCCGCCAGGCGCAGGGGCAGATCGCGGTAGCTGCGCAGGCCCTGATTAAACACCTGCACATGACAGGGGCAGTTCATGGGCTTGATGGCGAACTGGCGCTCCTCGCTGACCAGCGAGAACATGTCGTCACCAAACTTGTCCGCATGCCCGGACTTCTCCCACAGACTGAAGTCCACCAACTGCGGCGTCTTGATCTCTTTGTAGCCGGCTTTGCGCTGGCGCTCGCGCATGTACTGCTCGATGGTACTGTAGATAGTCCAGCCATTGGGGTGCCAGAACACCATGCCCGGCGCCTCTTCCTGAATATGGAACAGGTCAAACTTCTTCGCCAGCTTGCGGTGGTCGCGTTTCTCCGCCTCTTCGATGCGGTGCAGGTAGGCCTTGAGGTCTTTCTTGTTGCCCCAGGCAGTGCCGTATACGCGAGTCAGCATCTCGTTGCTGGCATCGCCGCGCCAGTAGGCGCCAGCCACCTTGGTAAGCTTGAAGGCTTTCAGGCGCCCGGTGGAGGGGACGTGCGGACCGCGGCAGAGATCCTCGAAATCCCCCTGCAGATACAGGGAAATATCCTGATCGGAGGGAATATCGGCGATGATCTGCGCCTTGTACTCCTCACCCATATCACGGAAGTATTTAACCGCTTCGTCGCGGGGCATCAGACGGCGGCTGACCGGGATATCCTGCTTGGCCAACTCCTCCATGCGCTTTTCAATTTTCTCCAGATCTTCCGGAGTAAATTGACGCTCGTAGGCGAAATCGTAGTAGAAGCCGTCCTCGATCACAGGACCGATGGTGACCTGGGCGCCCGGATACAACTGCTTGACCGCCTGGGCCAACAGGTGCGCGGTGGAGTGACGGATGATCTCCAGACCTTCCGGCTGACGGTCGGTGATAATCGCCAGCTCCGCGTCCTTTTCGATCAGGTAGCTGGTATCGACCTCTTTGCCGTCCACCACGCCTCCGAGTGCAGCCTTGGCGAGACCCGGGCCGATATCAGCGGCCACATCGTGGACAGTAACAGCTTCGGAAAAAACGCGATGAGAACCATCGGGAAGAGTAACAACGGGCATTGTACGTCCTTCTATCAGTGGCGATCCCTACGAAAGACCGCTTGATTAACTGCCCGAAGGAAAGTCTGCCTTGCGGGCAGTGGCTCAGCCTGTGAGCCAGAAAAAAACCCGGCGCGTTGCGCCGGGCAAGAATTTGGTAGACCCGAGCAGATTTGAACTGCTGACCTCTGCCATGTCAAGGCAGCGCTCTAACCAACTGAGCTACGGGTCTAAAGGCTTGCAGCGGGAGCACCCTGCTGCAGAGGACGCGAACTTTAGCACCCGTTTTCAGTGTTTTCAACAACTTAGTAACCCCCGGCAATAAAAAATCCGAGGCCGCTACAAACGATCACTCGAGCGGCCAGCGGGTGCGGATTACACCTGCTATTGCACTCCTTCTTTCAGCTTGGTGATCACGTCGCGCAGCTTGGCCGCCTCTTCGAATTCGAGGTTCTTGGCGTGGTTATACATCTGCTGCTCCAGGGCTTCGACTTTGGCCCAGCGTTCTTTATCGGACAGCGGTTCGGACTGGACACTGTAGGCTCCCTGCCCCTCGGCCACTTTGCGCCGCCCGCGAGCAGGCACGCCGGGGGCGATGGCCCCCTCCAGAATATCCGCCACGCTCTTGCGGATACCCTTCGGCGTAATGCCGTGTTCTTTATTATGGGCCAACTGCTTGTCGCGACGGCGCTGAGTCTCGTCCAGTGCGCGGCGCATGGAATCGGTAACTTTGTCGGCATAGAGAATCGCACGCCCCTCCAGGTTTCGCGCCGCACGGCCGATGGTCTGGATCAGGGAGCGGTCGGAGCGCAGGAATCCCTCTTTATCGGCATCGAAAATAGCCACAAGCGCCACTTCCGGCATGTCCAAGCCCTCGCGCAGCAGGTTGATGCCCACCAGTACGTCAAACTCGCCAATCCGCAGGTCGCGAATGATTTCCACCCGCTCCACCGTATCGATATCCGAGTGCAAGTAGCGCACCCGCACGCCGTTCTCGCTCAGGTACTCCGTCAGGTCTTCCGCCATGCGCTTGGTCAGCACGGTGATCAGAACCCGCTGCCCGGCCTCCACTGAGCGGTGGATTTCCGACAGGCAGTCATCCACCTGAGTGGAAGCGGGCCGCACCTCCACAATCGGATCCACCAGCCCGGTGGGCCTGACCACCTGCTCCACAACCGCACCCGCGTGGGCAGCCTCATAGGGGCCCGGTGTGGCGGACACGAAGATTGCCTGCGGCGCCAGCTTTTCCCACTCCTCAAACTTGAGCGGCCGGTTGTCCAGGGCCGAGGGCAGGCGAAAGCCGTACTCCACCAGTGTTTCCTTGCGCGAGCGGTCACCCCGGTACATGCCGCCGATCTGCGGCACGGTGACATGGCTCTCGTCAATGAACAGCAGGGAGTCGTGAGGAAAGTAGTCAAACAAGGTGGGCGGCGGCTGGCCGGGGTCGCGTCCAGACAGGTAGCGGGAATAGTTCTCCACCCCGTTGCAGTAGCCCAGCTCCTGCATCATCTCCAAGTCGTATTTGGTGCGCTGCTCCAGCCGTTGCGCCTCGACCAATTTGTCGTTATCCCGCAGCTGCTTGAGCCGACCGCGCAACTCCTCCTTGATCTGGTCGATGGCGCTGACCACTGTCTCCCGCGGCGTTACATAGTGGGACTTGGGGAAGATGGTAATGCGCGGAACCTTTCTCAGCACCTCTCCAGTCAGCGGGTCGAACAGGGTCAGCTCTTCGATTTCCTCATCGAACAGTGAAACCCTTACCGCTTCCAGATCGGAATCGGCGGGATAGATGTCGATCACATCACCGCGGACGCGATAAGTCGCCCGCCGGAAATCGGTATCGTTGCGCGTGTACTGGAGCTCCGCCAAGCGGCGCAAAATCGTGCGCTGATCCACCAGGTCGCCGCGATCCAGATGCAGAACCATTTTCAGGTACTTGTCCGGATCGCCGAGGCCGTAAATGGCGGAGACCGTGGCAACCACGATGACGTCCCTGCGCTCAATCAGCGCCTTGGTGGCGGACAGGCGCATCTGCTCGATATGCTCGTTGACCGAGGCGTCCTTCTCGATAAAGGTGTCCGAGGAGGGAACATAGGCTTCCGGCTGGTAATAGTCGTAGTAGGAGACGAAGTACTCGACTGCATTCTTTGGAAAGAACTCTTTGAACTCCCCATACAACTGCGCCGCCAGGGTTTTGTTATGAGCCATCACAATCGCCGGACGCTGCAGGCGCTCGATGACATTGGCCATAGTGAAGGTTTTCCCTGATCCGGTCACACCCAGCAAGGTCTGGTGGCTGAGACCATCTTCAACCCCCTCCACCAACGCCTCGATTGCGGCCGGCTGGTCACCGGCAGGTTCATATTTGCTGGCCACCTGAAACGGGCGCGACTCCATAGACTTCCACCACTTGTAATCCCGAAAGCAATCGAGGATTGTAGGCCCTGCTCTATAGAGCGACAAACCCGCCCCTGCAGATCAAGCCTGCATTCGAGGTTGAATTGGCTGCCTTTTTGATCAAGTCGCTCAAAAAAAGTAATGCCTGACAAATCAATAAGTTAAAGTGCAAAAAAGGGGTTGACGACCCTGGGGGCCGCCTATAATATACGCGCCATCTGAACGGCACAGCCGATTAGAAATTCCGCCTTAGCTCAGTTGGTAGAGCAAATGACTGTTAATCATTGGGTCGCTGGTTCGAGCCCAGCAGGCGGAGCCAAATAGCAAAAAGGCCCCTCAACGAAAGTTGAGGGGCCTTTTTCATATCTACGGGTAAGCCTGTTGATCAAGTGACACTTAGAGCACCTGCGTACACCTGCCCTGCCATCCCTCCAAATTCAGTGGTAGACCAATATTCCCTGCCACCATTCAGAAACATTTTTCCCACTCCAGGCAGTCATCCCAAAGTCAGCAGCAACGAAAACCCGCTTGGAGCCATGCAGGAGCTTTTTGCATCCATGATGGCTATATCAACCCACCTCGACCTTCGGTCCAACCGTTAGGCGCTCCACCTGCCCTCCGCGAAGTAGCGCCTGGGGCTGCCGCTTCTGAGCCCAGACCGCATCAAACAGCTGCTGCCTTGGCGCATAGTCCCTCACCGCAGTGCGCAAAATACGATGAACCTCTTCACAATCGTGACGGGAGCATGCCTGACGCAACTCAGTGATTAGCAAATACAGTTGCTCAGAACTGAGACGCTCCTCATCGGCGCGCATAATCATGGGATGGTCCGTATCGGCAACGTTGTCGCCCAACAATAGCTCTTCACAAAGCTTTTCACCGGGCCGAAGGCCGGTAATCTGAATTTCGATATCCCCGTCCGGACTATCATCGCCTCTAACTGTATGGCCCATGATCTGTACGAGCCGACAGGCAAGATCGTAAATGCGCACCGGCTCGCCCATATCCAGCACAAATACCTCACCGTTTCGACCCATGCTGCCGGCCTGCAATACCAGCTGGGCGGCCTCGGGAATCGTCATAAAGTAGCGGGTGACTTTGGGATGGGTGACCGTCACAGGGCCACCAGCATTGATCTGATCAGTAAACAGCGGAATGACTGAGCCTGAGGACCCAAGCACATTACCGAACCGAACCATGCACACCCGAGTGCGCCCAAAACGGCGACCGAAGTCCTGACAGATCAGCTCAGCGAAGCGTTTTGTCGCCCCCATAACATTAGTGGGGCGTACCGCCTTATCCGTGGAAATGAGCACAAACTGCTCCACCCCAGACGCCTCAGCAGCCTCCAGCACTGCCAAAGTACCCAGAATATTGTTTTCGGCTCCAAGAACCACATTCCGCTCAACCAGTGGTACATGCTTATAAGCGGCAGCGTGATAGATAGTCTGAACCGAGAAACTCTCTATGACCTCCGCCATCCTTGCGCGGTCGCGCACATCGCCCAGCAGAGCCGTTACTGGGACCTGCAGTGCCTCATCCTGCTGCACCTGAAAAAGCTCACGCTCGATCTGGTAGATCGCGAACTCAGAAGACTCGACCAGTACCAGGTGAGCTGGGGACCACTGGATAATCTGACGACACAGCTCAGATCCAATTGAACCGCCAGCCCCTGTTACCAGCACCACCTTGCCACTAATAGAGGAGGCGATAAGAGAACTCTGCGGCTCGACCGGCGCACGCCCCAGGACATTTTCATAAATCTGCGAAACATCATCCGAGCCTCGACCTGCCCCATCAACCAGCTCCTCCAAGCCTGGAATCACCTTCACGACCAGCCCTAGGTCACGAAGCCCTTTGGCAATTTCGCGCCGGCGCCGCTTGGGCACACCCGGCATAGCCAAGAGAACCTCGGCGATCCCTCCTTCGGTAACAACCTCAACAATTTCACCCGGGTTGTGCACTAACACCCCGTCGATCAGGGTATTCTGCTTAGAAGCATTGTCATCAAAGAAGGCAACCGGCTTATAAATCTCCCCATGCGCCAGCGCCTTATAGAGCTGCAAACCTGCAGTACCCGCACCATAGATCGCCACGCGGGTCTTGTGAATTTCCAACGCCCTCTGGTAATAGACCCGCACCAACCAGCGGGAGCCACCAACAGCGATGAGAGCGAAACACCAGTAGATAACCGGAACCGAACGAGGCACTCCGGCATAGGTGAGATAGGAAGCCACCGCCAACACAATCGCAGATGCGGTTACCCCCTGAACCACAGCCAGCAATGCTTGCTGCCCCATATACCGAATCACCGTGCGGTAGAGACCGAGACGAAGGAAGATAAGACTGCTTGTACCGAGAGTAAAAATCAGACAGAGAAACACTTCTCTCTCAAAAAGCTGGGAAGAGCTACTCCATCGGATAACCATTGCGGAAGCAAAGGCAAGAGCCAATACGAGCAGGTCGAAACAAAGCATTAAGACTTGCTTGTAATTATTCTTTACAGCGGGCCAGGGTCGCTTCACCACCCCTCCTCTTGAGTTATCCTTAACTCCACCCCTGTACAACGGAGTCCATATCCGGCAAGGCCTATTCAGGCCAGCCCCGCCGCCACAAGCGCCAGCCCCAAAGTCGAAGCTAGCGTCATAACGATGATTTCCGATAACAGCGTGCGCCGCACACCAAAACGCAGTGCCCCTCGCTGGTACCAGTGCTCCCGATGCCCCTCCCACCAACGCTTCCCCTGCAGCATTCGCCTCAACAGAGTTGCGGTTGCATCAGACCAGAACGGCGCAAATATGATGAGTGGCAGCACTACACCAAATGCACCCTGCTGCCAGCCAAACAAACCAACAGAAAACACCGTGAAGCCCAGAGTGGTTGACCCGACATCCCCAAGAAAAATGCGAGCGGGCGGCCAGTTAAATCGCAAGAACACCAATACACAGACGACCAATACCGCGCAGATGCCAGCCAACTCGATATGCCCCCTCCAGGCACTCACCAGCCCAAGTATAGTCAATCCAAAAAAGGCCATGCTGCCGGCGAATCCATCCATACCATCCATGAAGTTATAAAGATTAATCACCCACACACCCCCAACCAGCAATAGCGGATACCACCACCAGCTTAAGGATCTCGGGAGTGCCGCAAGCAGCAGGGATACAACCCCGATATGCACAACAAGTCGGATACACACTGAAAGGTTACGAATATCATCCAGAGCAGAAACCACAACCAGCAATAAAAATGCCGTCACTACAAGTGGGGCGAAGGACGCCGGACTCGCAGCCAGAGCAGACACTGCACCGACAATTACAGCCCAGCCACCCGTGCGTGGTACTGGTACCGTGTGGAGTGACCGCTGATTGGGAACATCCAGTGCAAACTCAAACAGGCTGGAAAGCAACAAAAACAGCACTCCACCACTCACAGCCACTGCTAATACAACAGAGAGCCCCCAAGCAACCAAAACTGACGCATCAATATCTGTCACGCACTGGCCCGTAAATAATCTAGATACCGCGTACGCGGCTTCCAGTTAACGGCTCCACGAAGACGCGCCGCGCTATAAAGCTCGCAGCTCTCTATTTCAAGGATACGTCGAATTATCGGCATCCGCCCTAGCGGGCGTAGCGGTGAAAGTAAGCAACGAGTTAACAGATGGCTTGAGCGAACTTGGCGCCCACTGAGGACAGAAGCAATAGCTGCCACATCGTAGAAATAAGGCTCTGCAGCGATATAGACCTGGCGATCGCAACTAGCCTCGCCAGACACCGCCAAAATAGCCGCTACCAGATCCCCGATATGTACCATTGCCCGCCTTCCACTGGCAGGTAAAACCACACGACTAAGCCCCAAAAATCTTAGCAGCGGCTGCAACTTTCTGTTGAGACCACAAACGGGTTCTTTATTTACATTGCAGCCATAGACTGTGGCCGGCCGAATAACATTGACCCGACAATACCCACTGAAAGAAAGAAGTTTCTGCTCTGCAAGCCATTTGCTGCGACCATAGGTGTCAACGGCAGGCTGACCTGTACCCTCACAGGCAACAATACCGGTGGGTGGGGTTCGCGCTTTCACGCTCGAAAGGTATGTAAAAGAGTCCACCCTCGCAGCATCCGCTGCGCGCAATAGCAGCAAAGGAGAGTCGCAATTGAGAAATTGGGCCAACTGCGGCGAAAACTCACAGGCTTTTCGGCTGGCAAGCCCGGCGGCGTAAACCACCTTATCCCCAGCCTGGAACAAGCTTTCGAGGTCGGTATCCGTTGCCATATTGATAGTGCGGTGTTCGCAACCATTTGGACCACTGACTGCACGGGATACCGAAACCACAGCTTCTCTCTCGGAGACAAGCTGTGAACATAAGGCTGAACCAATATATCCCGTCCCCCCAAAAACCACCCATCGCGCCATTTGAATGCTACCCCCTCATTGAGGTGGATCGTCAAAATAGGGCACCGGCCAACGCTCTAAAGAAAAAACGTCAACTGGGAACTGCAGCCCATCAGCTTGAAATAACTGCAAAAACTCCAACTAATCTGGTGAAATTTTCACTAAAAGATAACGTATCCAGAGAGGCTTAAACTTCCCCCCCCATAAAACCGGATTTCACAAGCGGATCTCCTTTGAGCAATAACTTTTAGATTTCTGCTCAAGCTGATCCGTTTGGATAATAAATTTCACTCCGCTAGGCAATGGACTCCATTTATCTGTACAAAAAACACAGGGCTTTCTGCTGACAAAGCTACGGTTAACCAACCCGCCACAGAAACCATGAACTCTAACTCTCAACCTCTAATCCATAGATCGAGAAAATTGAGCGAAAAACGAAAATCAACCTGAGCAATCTCATGCGGTCTAACCAAACAACTTCTGAGACGGAAATGTTTCATTTTGATAATTCTCTTCTACCCCTAAATCACAGCGCTCTCAACTTAACCGACGGTTCGTCAACTTTCGGCATAGCAGGCTGACACAGTCAATCTAAAAACCAAATGTCGCGCTATACCACTCAACCGCCATTCTCGTTTTTGCGCCTAGGTACTGGCAACGAAAACCCCAAGGTCAAGGCGAAATATTGTTTCCTCTTTAAATGCAGTATCACCAGAAAACATGGCTAACCTTGTAAATCATTCCCGCGCCAAAACCGCCCCCCCTAAAGGAAAGCGGCTGGAATTAAAGAACGAGCCATCTGTGACTAGCTTGTTGAATATAGTAGCTCACGTGCCAGCAAGTGCGAGGAAGTGAGATTATGGCGCGTGGATTATGCTGCCCTTAATTCACGCAGATGGTGTGAGTTATTAGCAAAGAAGTCTAAATTCCTAAAACTAACGAATATAGCTGGAATCTGAAACCGCCCTGTAACGCTATAACGAAAGATTTCAGGATCAAAGCCTTTATTGCCATCTCAAAGCATGCAGTTCCAACGAAGGCATAGGCTTCACTTATCCGGCACGGACGGTGAATTGGCATGCCGTACCACCGAGGACGGCTTGACCAAGCAGAGGATGTTGAGAGCGGGGAAATTGAACCTATGTGAGGAAAAGATGGTGGCTAGCTTTTGAGCCAGGCCCTCGCCGCCGATAAAAAGGCCAGCTCAAAATCAGGCTGGCCTTATGACTGAAAACTGTGGCTTAATCGTAATTGACCACAACCTCTTTCAACCTAAAGCTGGATACGTGCACGATTCTTATCAAGTGTCGCCGTGCCCACACCCTTCACTTCAAGCAGCTGCTCAATTGAAGTAAAAGGGCCGAACTCCTGCCGATACTCGACAATTTCCTTGGCTCGCACGGCGCCAATACCCACCAGTTTTTCTGCCAACTCTTCCGCGGAGGCGCTGTTGACATTAACGGTGACAGTGGATATCTGCACATCTTTTACTGACACATCCTCAGCCGAAGCCCCGGCGGCGCTCAGGACGAGAAAGAGTGCGGCGATGATGGCGATAAGAGGTAAACGAATAGTCTTCATAAGCTTGCTCCCACTAACGTTTCGGTGCGTTATTTTCACTCGGGACTGCTTTTACTTCCCCAAGCGGAACCACTTTATCAGGTTGACCTCCCACCAGGGGTGACTATCGATTACACGTCATTACATTCCATTTCAGCTCAGCGCCCAATCTCCGCGAGGATTTTTTTCAGGGCCAACGCGGGATCCTGCGCGGCTGTTATGGGGCGCCCGACAACCAGATAGGAAGAACCCAGCTCCAGTGCCTGGGCCGGAGTCACGATCCGGCGCTGGTCATCCGCTGCAGAACCGGAGGGGCGGATCCCCGGGGTCACCAGTGCAAAATCTTCGCCACACTCGTGACGGAGGGCTGCCGCCTCCTGTGCTGAGCACACCACCCCATCCAAGCCGCAGCTCTTCGCCAGCGATGCCAGCGCCAATACCTGCTCCTGCAGTGAACGGGTTACACCGGTTTCAAGCAGTTCTTCCGGCGCAGTGCTGGTCAGGATCGTCACGCCGATTAACAGCGGCCTAGTTTCACCGTAGGGCGCCAGAGCCTCGACCGCCGCCTTCATCATCCGCGCACCGCCACTGGCATGCACATTCACCATCCAGACACCCAGTTCTGCAGCGGCCCGCACTGCGGCGGCAACGGTATTGGGAATATCGTGAAATTTGAGATCGAGGAAAACCTCAAATCCTCTGGCAACCAGCTGCCGCACCACATTCGGCCCAGCGATTGTGAACAGCTCCTTGCCAACTTTGACGCGACAGAGTGATGGATCGAGCCTGTCTGCCATCGCCAGAGCGGCCTCAGCGCTGTCGTAATCCAATGCAACAATGACCGGTGATGAGACTTTATCTTGCAAGGGGTTCCCTCTGTATGCTGTGAAATATATGCAGTGGAGTAAAGCGGCTCGGGAAACGAAAAAGGCAGCAGCAAACGCTCCTACTCGCCCTCTATGCCTTTGACCGAACGAACGGTGTCCCAGCTCTTACAACTGGGACACAACCAGTGAAGCTGGTTACCGGAGAAACCACAGTTACCGCAACGGTAATGCGGGCGCGCGGCAATCAACTGGTCAACCAGTGTCTTCAGCAACGCGAGATTCTCCCGGGCCCTTCCCTGAGTACTGTCGAGATGGAGATTGAGAAAATAGCCCAGCCCACGAAGCGACGGGCGCAGGGCCAAATATTTACCCATGAAAGCTGCCGCCTCCACGTCACTGCGCTGCAGCTGGATACGCTCGGTAAGAGCGATCAGCACACTATTAAATGGGTGCTCGCGGAGTAGGGACTCCAGATAGGTATCCAAACCCGTCTCATCACCTACCGCCTCGTAACAGGTCATCAGGAGAGGGAGGATCTCCGGGGTATAGTCGGGATTTTGCCGAGGAATTCTCTGCAGAGCTCTTATAGCCTCTTTGGGCCGACCTAGCTGATACTCGAGCCGGGCCCATAACAGATTTGCACGCGCTGAAGTGCGGTCATAGCCCAGGGCTGAGTCAATATGCTTGCGCGCACTGAGGTAATCCCTGCCGGCGATAGACTCCTCGGCCAGCTCGCAACAAAAGTGTGCCTGTACCGGCGCCCATTCCGAGGGCAAGCGCTTGAAACGGCGCCCGTGTAGAAGATTTACGGCATGAATAGCCTTGGACCACTCCCTTTCATCCCGGTACACCTCAACCAGATGCTCCAGGCTGGTATTGCGCAATTCCGATGAAGCCTCAACCAGCTCCTGCAGCAGTCTTTCAGCCCGGTCCAGCCAGCCTGCAGCAATGTAATCCCGGGCCAGCTCCAACTGTGCCTTTTGCTGGCTGGCCACGGCGAGACTGGGTCGCGCGAGCAGATTCTGGTGTACACGAATGGCCTGATCGTGCTCCCCGCGCTTGCGCAACAGATTACCCAGCGCCAAATGTGTATCAAAAGTGGCGCTAGTAACTTCGAGTGAATCGATAAACTTGTCGATGGCATCGCCATGACTGTCATGGAGAAGGTAATTCAGCCCCTGGGCATAAGAATTGGCCAGCGACTGCTGCTGCTCGCTGGTATCACGCCTCTTTTTCTTTACGCTCCTGCGGCCGAGGAGCCAGCCTATGGCTATTGCGGCAAGCAGGAAGAAGAAGAAAGTCAGATCGGCCAAGTTAGTCTCCGGAGACCTTGCGACGCACCGTGTAGAGCTCCTGTTCAGTCCGATCCAGCTTTTTTTCGAGCCTGTGAGCCCGCCGGCGCTCGCCATAGAGCGGCAGCAGGCTGACGATGAAACCGAGCAGAACGCCTGCAAGGAGTGCGCCTATCAGCCAGAAACCGACGCTGCCCTCAGGCAAGGCGCGGCCGATCAAGCTGGGCGTGATGAGTTGCGGGTTATCAACCGCAAAATAGACGCCGATGGCGATGCAGAGAAGGGCCAACACACCATAAATGAGGCGCAACAACCAACGTAAGAAAGACAAGGTCAACCTCCACCTGCAGGAAGGAGTGATTCTCTTAGAACTGTAGACCGACCAGAACCGATAGCGGGCCGGCGGCCACGCAGGCCAATGGGCCCCCGCTTCACGCTTCTGTTACCGTCTCGTCTTGCATGCTCCGGTTTACCCGGTCACGCAACTCTTTTCCCGGCTTGAAGTGCGGCACAAATTTGCCCGCTAGCTGCACGGCATCCCCGGTTTTGGGATTGCGGCCGGTGCGCGGAGCCCGGTAGTGCAGGGAAAAACTGCCAAAGCCGCGGATCTCGATACGCTCCCCCTCGGAGAGAGCATCCGACATGGAATCCAACATCACTTTGACCGCCAGCTCCACATCCCTCACTGGCAGCTGATCGAGCCTCAACGCGATCCTTTCGATCAGTTCGGACTTGGTCATGCGCCCTGCAACCTTATGTAAGTCATTGATTATTCTGCAGTAGAGCGGCAATCATCTAATAGAAAGCCGGACTGGGCAACCCCAGTCCGGCTTTCAAGTTGCCCCAGGCAATCAACCCGGGGCATCTAACAACAAGAGACTATCAGTCCTTGTTGTTCATCTGGGCCTTGATCAGGTCACCGATAGTAGCCGGCTGAACCTGTTCAGACTGCTTCTTACTGTGATCCTTGATAGCCTGCTTCTCGTCGTCCTGATCCTTGGCTTTGATGGAGAGGCTGATCACGCGGTTCTTGCGATCCACGCTGGTGATCTTGGTCTCTACCTCTTCGCCTTCTTTCAGAACATTGCGGGCATCTTCAACCTTGTCACGGCTGATTTCGGAAGCGCGCAGTACACCCTCCACTTCATCCGCCAGGGTGATGACTGCCTGCTTGGCGTCAACTTCCTTGACAGTACCGGTTACGATAGTGCCGCGGTCATTGGTGGCCACATAGTCAGTGAACGGATCGGATTCCAGCTGCTTGATACCCAGGGAGATACGCTCGCGGTCGGAGTCGATACCGAGGATAACTGTCTCAATCTCGTCGCCCTTCTTGAATTTGCGCACGGCTTCTTCGCCGGCTTCATTCCAGGAGATGTCGGACAGGTGCACCAGACCATCGATGCTGCCGTCGAGACCGATAAAGATACCAAAGTCGGTGATGGACTTGATCTTACCGGAGATCTTGTCGCCCTTGGCGTACTTACGTGCGAAGGCATCCCACGGATTTTCCTGGCACTGCTTGATACCCAGGGAGATACGACGACGCTCTTCGTCGATATCCAGAATCATTACCTCGACCTCGTCGCCAACAGACACGACTTTGGACGGGTGGATGTTCTTGTTGGTCCAGTCCATTTCGGACACGTGCACCAGGCCTTCCACACCCTCTTCCAGCTCGGCGAAACAGCCGTAGTCGGTCAGGTTGGTGATGGTTGCCTTGACGCGGCTGTTCTCGGGGTAGCGCTGCTTGATGGAGACCCACGGATCTTCGCCCAGCTGCTTCAGACCCAGGGATACACGGCTGCGCTCGCGATCGAACTTCAGGACTTTAACGTCGATTTCATCGCCAACATTCACGATTTCGCTCGGATGCTTGATGCGCTTCCAGGCCATATCGGTGATGTGCAGCAGGCCGTCGATGCCGCCCAGATCCACGAATGCACCGTAGTCGGTCAGATTCTTGACGATACCCTTGATCGCCATACCTTCCTGCAGGCTGGCCAGCAGAGCTTCGCGCTCTTCGCTGTTGGCAGCTTCCATCACGGCGCGACGGGATACCACAACGTTGTTGCGCTTGGCGTCCAGCTTGATGACCTTGAACTCGAGCTCTTTGCCTTCCAGGTGCGCGGTATCGCGAACCGGACGAACGTCAACCAGGGAGCCCGGCAGGAACGCGCGGATGTTGGCGACGTCGACAGTGAAGCCACCCTTAACCTTACCGCTGATAACACCCTTGACCACTTCGTCAGCGGCGTGGGCAGCGTCCAGAATCTTCCAGGATTCAGCGCGCTTGGCCTTCTCGCGGGACAGACGGGTTTCACCGAAACCGTCTTCGACGGCTTCCAGGGCTACCTGCACTTCGTCACCCACTTGCAGGTTTACTTCCCCGTTTTCATCCAGGAACTGGGAAGCGGGGATAACGCCTTCAGACTTCAGGCCCGCGTGAACGGTCACCCAGTCTTTATCCACGTCGATTACCACACCGGTCACGATGGAACCGGGGGCCATCTCTACGCTTTTCAGGCTCTCTTCAAATAATTCAGCAAAGCTCTCGCTCATTACATTACCTATTTGCATGGACCCAAGCCGGTGGTGACGTCGAAGTGTAGTCAACCGCCAGCCGGGGCCCTACCGCGCTGCCAGTACGCGGGTCGGATTACGACAGCGGCCGGGCAATTCTGGCTGATCCCGGCCGCTGTCGTTAGAAATCTGTTGCTGTTGCGCCAATCTCTACATCTATCTGGCGCCTCTGATGCGCTCACGCACCAGCTGTAATACGGAGTGCAGAACCTCATCGATGCCCACCCCGGTACTGTCCAGCTCAACCGCATCTTCAGCGGGCGCCAGCGGGGAGGTTTCGCGATTCATGTCCCGGGCGTCCCGGGCGCGGATGTCCTCCAGCAGGTCGCGGAGGCTAACAGAAACCCCCTTCTCCCGCAACTGCGCCTCGCGGCGACGGGCACGCTCTTCCGCACTGGCGGTCAGGAAGACCTTGACCGGGGCGTCGGGGAATACCGTGGTGCCCATGTCGCGACCATCGGCCACCAGCCCCGGGCTCTGGCGGAAGTCCCGCTGCCGCTGCAGCAGCGCCGCCCGCACACCGGGCATGGCGGCAACCTTGGAAGCCGCCATGCTGACCCGCTCCATGCGAATATCGTGGCTCACATCGCGTCCAGCCAGAATCGCCGCGACCTCGCCGGCGCGAAGCTCAAAACGGATATCGAGGTTGGCGGCAATCTCTGTGAGGGTTGCTTCATCGGTCAAATCCGCCCCCTGCTCCAGCGCCGCCAGCGCTGTCAGCCGGTACAGGGCGCCGGAATCCAGCAGGGCATAGTTCAGCCGGTCCGCCAGCAGGCGGGCGATGGTGCCCTTGCCGGAACCACTGGGACCATCGATGGCAATCACCGGTGGCAGGTTGCTCGTTTCACTCATAGTCAGAACCTTCGCCTATCTCCAATCCGCCTTGGCAGCCGGCGCGAAGCGGTTTCGCAGCGCCCGCCTGCACTTCTGCGCCCTCTCAGCCAACCTGCAACTTCAGCCCGGCCCGCGTCGCCAGTTCGGCAAAATTGGGAAAGGAAGTCGCCACATTGGCGCAGTTCAGGATGCGAATGGTATCGCCAGCCCGCAAAGATGCCACCGCGAAGGACATGGCGATGCGATGATCACCGAGGCTATCGACAGTGCCGCCACCAAAGACCGCACCTTCGGTGTGCCCCTGAATCACGATGCCGTCCTCCGTGGGCTCGGCACTGACCCCCAGAATTTTCAGGCCATCCGCCATCGCCTGGATCCGGTCACTCTCCTTGACGCGCAACTCTTCCGCGCCAGTGAGCACCGTCTGTCCCTCGGCGCAGGCAGCCGCGACGAAAATGGCCGGGAATTCGTCAATCGCCAGGGGCACCTGATCCTCCGGTATCTGAATACCCTTCAACGGAGCGTAGCGCACCCGAATGTCAGCCACCGGCTCGCCACCAACTTCGCGGCGGTTGCTCAGGGTGATGTCCGCGCCCATCTGCCGCAGGATATTAATGGCGCCGTCGCGGGTGGGGTTGATGCCCACGTGCTCCAGCAACACATCGGAACCGGGAGCGATCGCGGCGGCAACCATAAAGAAGGTGGCGGAGGAGATATCCGCAGGCACATCAATCTTGGTAGCCGTCAGTGTGCCACCACTGCACAGGCTCGCACGGGCACCATCGCGCACCACCTGGTAGCCGAATCCACACAGCATCCGTTCGGTATGATCCCGGGTTGGCGCCGGCTCCAGCGTACTGGTCTCACCCTCAGCGTAGAGTCCCGCCAGCAGCACACAGGACTTCACCTGGGCACTGGCCATGGGCAACACATAATCGATGCCACTTAAACGATGACCGCCCTTGATCAACAGCGGCGGACGCCCCTCCGGGCCTGTCTCGATCACAGCGCCCATCTGACGCAAGGGGGTCGCAACCCGATTCATTGGCCGCTTTGACAGCGATTCATCGCCAGTCAGGGTCACATCGAAACCCTGCCCCGCCAGCAGTCCGGCCAGCAGCCGCATCGAGGTGCCGGAGTTACCCACATACAGAGGCCCGGGCGGCGCTTGCAGGCCGTGCAGCCCCACACCGTGAATCACCACGCGGCCATTTACCGGGCCCTCGATGACCACACCCATATCGCGAAATGCCTGCAGCGTGGCGAGAGCATCTTCGCCCTCCAAAAAACCCTCAACCTCGGTGACCCCCTCGGCAAGGGAGCCGAGCATGATCGAACGGTGGGACATGGACTTGTCGCCGGGGACCCGCAGCGTGCCGCTGACGGCGCCACCAGGCTGCGCGGTAAAAGTAACTTCCTGAGCTTGCATGGTTTCCGTGTACGCTTTTTTTGCCAACATTTTTGTAAAGTGATCCCGCGCTGCCTTCGCGCGGGTAAAGACACCCATAAGGTAATCGCTGTCACCGCGGTCAATGGCGCCGCGCAGGGTGTCGAGATTGCCGCGGTAGAGGTCGACGGCCTCGAGGATTGCCGCGCGGTTCGCCAGCATAATATCCCGCCACATCACCGGATCGCTGGAGGCAATACGGGTGAAGTCGCGGAAGCCGCCGGCGGCGTAGCGAAAGATATTTTCGTTTTCCGAGTCGTGCGCCAGTGTATCCACCAGACCATAGGCGATGATGTGCGGCAGGTGGCTGGTCGCCGCCAGCACTTCATCGTGCTCGGCCACAGGCATATCCAGCACCTCCGCACCCGTGGCCTGCCACATGGCCCGGACTCTCTGCAGGTGCGCTGCCGCCGTATCGGGCAACGGGGTAAGAATAATGCGGTGATCGCGGTAGAGATCCCCGCGCGCGGCAGTCACACCGCTCTTTTCCGAGCCGGCAATCGGATGGCCCGGCACCAGAAAGTCCGGCACCCGCCCCCAGACTGCTGCGGCCGCCCGCACCACGCTGCCTTTGACGCTGGCGCCGTCGGTCACCGTCACACCGGTGGGCAGGCAGTCTTTCAGCTCGGAAAAAATCGCCTCGACTGCCAGCGTCGGTACCGCGACGAAAATGACATCGCCAGACTGCAACTCGCCCAGCACCTCCGACAGACTGGAAACAGCGCGATCACAGACTCCGAGTTCAACAGCCTGCTGTGCGGTTTTCTCCCGCCGCACCACGCCGATGACTTCCCGGCAGCCGCCGGCCGCTTTCAGTGCGAGCGCCAGGCTGCCGCCGATCAAACCGAGCCCGACGACAACCAGCCGACCGATCAATGGCTCAGGCACTCAGAGCACCCCCCGCGGGTAGGAGCCCAGCACCTTGATATCCGAGGCGCAGTCAGCGACTTCCCTCAGCGCCTCGGCGATACTGGGCGTATCCCGGTGACCGGCGAAATCGATAAAGAACACGTAGGTCCAGTTGCCGGACTGCGAGGGTCGCGTCTCCACCCGCGTCAGGTCGATGCTGTGGCGACGGAACGGCTCCAGCAGGTCGTGCAGAGCGCCCGGCTCGTTGCGCATGGATACCATCAGGGAGGTCTTGTCGTCACCGCTCGGCGGTACGGCCTGGGAACCGATAATCAGGAAGCGGGTGGAATTATCGGGGCGGTCCTCAATTTTTTCCGCCAGCACCTTGAGGCCGTACAAATCTGCCGCCATGTCGCCCGCGATCGCGGCGGCGTTCCACTCACCTTTGACGCGTTTTGCCGCCTCCGCATTACTGGCCACCGCCACCCGCTCCACATTCGGATAGTGGGAGTCGAGCCACTTGCGGCACTGCGCCAGACTCTGGGCGTGGGAATAAATCCGCGTGATCGCCTCCGGTCGGGTAATGTCGGAAATCATCAGGTGATGGTGAATGCGCAGCTCCACTTCGCCACAAATTTGCAGATTGGAGGTCAGGAAATTATCCAGGGTGTGGTTGATCACACCCTCCGTGGAGTTTTCCACCGGCACCACGCCGTAATTGACCGCACCGGCCTCCACCTCGCGAAACACCTCATCAATTGCCGCCAGCGGACGACTCTTAGCCGAGTTGCCGAAATGCTTTAGTGCCGCCTGCTGCGTAAAGGTGCCTTCCGGTCCCAGGTACGCCACCTTGATCGGCTCTTCAAGCGCCAGACAGGCAGACATGATCTCGCGAAACAGTCGCGCCATCTCCTCGTCGGTCAGCGGCCCGCCGTTGCGCTCCATTGCGCGGCGCAGTACCTGCGCCTCGCGCTCCGGACGATAGTAAAGCGCATCCTCGCCATTGGCCTTTTTGACCTCGGCCACCTGCAACGCACATTCGGCGCGCTGACTGATCAGGCGGGCGATGTCTGCATCGATCTGGTCGATGCGATCCCGCAACTGCGCCAATTGCTGATCAGTGTTTTGCTGTTGTTGAGACATCGTCTGCCTATTGCTCCCGCTCGGATAACGATCAAAATTGTAAGGTGAGGGTCAGGCTACACGCCGTTCAAAGTCCGCCATGAAGGACACCAGGGCCTCCACCGCTTCCACCGGAACCGCGTTGTAAAGGGACGCGCGCATACCACCGACAGAGCGATGCCCCTGCAGGTTGAGAAGCCCGGCCTCCTCGGACTCACTGAGAAAACGCGCATCCAGGCGGTCATCCGCCAACACAAAGGGCACGTTCATCCGCGAGCGGCTGGCGGTATCCACCGGGCTGGAGAAGAGATCACTGCGATCAAGAAAATCGTACAGCATGGCCGATTTCTGCAGGCTGAGCTGGTACATCGCCTCGACACCGCCCTGAGCCTTCAACCACTGGAACACCAGCCCGGAGAGATACCAGGCAAAGGTGGGAGGGGTATTATCCATGGAGCCCGCTTCCGCGGCGATTTTCCAGTTCAGGCTGCGGGGAATTCCCGCCATAGCCCGCTCCAGCAGGTCCTCCCGCACGATAACCACGGCAATACCGGAGGGGCCGATATTTTTCTGGGCACCGGCATAGATCATGCCGAACTTCTCGACGGGGATCGGTTGCGAAAGGATGGTGGAGGACATATCAGCCACGAGGGGCGCCTTCACCTCCGGCACATAATTAAACTCCACTCCGCCGATGGTTTCGTTGGGCGTGTAGTGGAAATAAGCCGACTTTTCGCTCTCCTGCCAGGCGTTTGCCGCTGGCGCATAGCAGAAATTGCGGTCTTCGCTGCTGGCGACAATATTGACCTTGCCGTAGCGACTCGCTTCCTTGATCGCCTTGCCGGCCCACTGCCCGGTATGGATATAGTCAGCACTCTGAACCTCACCGCCAAACAGGTTCCAGGGAATGGCGCTGAACTGGCCCGTGGCACCGCCCTGAACAAAAAGAACCCTGTAGTTGTCCGGAACCATCAGCAGATCGCGAAGATCCTGCTCAGCGCGCTCCGCAACCTCGGTAAATTCCGCAGAGCGATGGCTGACTTCCATCACCGAGCAACCGCGCCCACCCCAGTCCAGCAGTTCCTGTTGCGCCTGCAGCAGTACCGGTTCAGGCAGAGCGGCGGGGCCTGCACAGAAATTAAATTTACGCATGAATAATTTCCATAACTTACAAGTCTTGTCCGGAGCAGCAGCTCAATTTGCGAGCCTTTGCACCAATTGAACCAAGTTGAGATAAAACGACGCCGAATCGGCCAACCAACAAAAGGCCTGTCACACTACCCGGGGATTTTTAATGCGGCAGAGTCAAAAAAGGCCGCGAAACTTCGCAGCCTTTCTCGACGCTGGGATGGCGGGTTCACTCGCCACTATCCTCTTCCTGGTCCTCGTCGTCGCTCTCCTGGATACGGGCCAGCCCGACGAGATTCTCCCCCTCCTTCAGACGGATAACGCGAACGCCCTGGGTATTGCGCCCCAGCACGGAGACCTCGTCGACCCTGGTGCGCACCAGAGTGCCCTGATCGCTGATGAGCATAATCTCCTCACCCGGGTGCACCTGACAGGCGCCAACCAGCTCGCCGTTGCGCTCGCTTTCGGCGATAGCGATCACGCCCTGGTTACCCCGCCCTTTAGTCGGGAAGTCCTCAAGGCGCGTGCGTTTGCCATAGCCGTTTTCGGTCACGATCATCACCGCACCGCCCTCTTCCGGAATGACCATGGCGATCACAGATTTATCTTCCGGCATGCGAATACCGCGCACACCGCGGGAAACACGTCCCATGGAGCGCACATTGGCCTCGGCGAAACGCGCGGCCTTGCCACCACTGGTGAACAGCACCACGTCGCGCTGGCCATCGGTAATGGCCGTGGCCACCAGGCGGTCGCCCTCTTCGAGCTCGATCGCACGCAGGCCGACACTGCGCGGCCGCGAGAAGGCCGTCAGCGGGGTCTTCTTCACCGTGCCATTGGCGGTGGCAAAGAAAATAAAGTGGTCCTCATCGTACTCGGATACCGGCAGCATACTGCTGATGCGCTCATCCTCTTCCAGCGGCAGCATGTTGACCATGGGACGTCCACGGGAAGCGCGACCTGCGGTGGGCACCTCATAGACTTTGAGCCAGTACACCTTGCCCTTGTTGGAAAAGCACAGAATCGTGTCGTGGGAATTGGCGATCAGCAGGTGTTCGACGAAATCCTCATCCTTCACCTGGGTGGCCGATTTACCCATGCCACCGCGGCGCTGGGCCTGGTAGTCAGTCAGCGGCTGGCTCTTCGCATAGCCGCCATGGGAGATGGTCACCACCTTGTCTTCCGGGGTGATCAAATCCTCCACTGTCAGGTCCTGGCGCGAGGCGACGATTTCGGTACGGCGCTCGTCACCAAACTCTTTGGTGAGCGCCTCCAGCTCTTCGCGAATCACCTCCATCAAGCGCTCGAAGCTGCCGAGAATGTGCATGTACTCGGCGATCTGCTCCAGGCGCTCCTTGTATTCCGCCAGCAGCTTGTCATGCTCCATGCCGGTGAGGCGATGCAGTCGCAGCTCGAGAATGGCCTGGGCCTGGGCCGGCGACAGGTAATAGGCGCCGTCATCACGGAGGCCAAACTCTGCCGGCAGGTCATCCGGGCGACAGGCGTCGGCACCGGCGCGCTCCAGAAACTCCTGTACTTCACCCACCGCCCAGCCTTTGGCCAGTAGGGCTTCACGGGCATCCGCCGGCGTCGCCGAAGACTTGATCAGTTCGATCACCGGGTCGATATTGGAGATGGCTATCGCCAGACCTTCAAGAAGGTGGCCGCGCTCGCGGGCCTTGCGCAGCAGGTAGACGGTGCGACGGGTCACCACTTCCTGGCGATGGCGAATGAAATATTCCAGCAACTGCTTGAGGTTCAGCACCTTGGGCTGGCCATCCACCAGCGCCACCATGTTGATGCCGAAGACACTTTCCAGCTGCGTCTGCGAATAGAGGTTGTTGAGGACAACATCACCCAGCTCGCCGCGCTTGAGCTCGATAACCACCCGCAAACCGTCCTTGTCGGACTCGTCGCGCAGCTCGGAGATGCCCTCAATTTTCTTCTCTTTCACCAGCTCGGCGATGCGCTCGATGAGGCGCGCCTTGTTCAGCTGGTAGGGAATTTCGTGGATGATGATGGTTTCGCGGTTGGTCTTGTCGTCGCGAACCACCTCCGCCTTGGCGCGCACATAAATGCGTCCGCGCCCGGTGCGGTAGGCCATCAGAATACCGGCACGGCCATTGATAATGGCTCCGGTGGGGAAGTCCGGACCCGGGACGTACTCCATCAGGTCGTCGACGCTCAGATCCGGGTTCTCGATCAGCGCCAGGCAGGCGTTGACCACTTCACCCATGTTGTGCGGCGGGATATTGGTCGCCATCCCCACAGCGATACCGGAGGAGCCGTTCACCAGCAGGTTGGGAACCCGCGACGGCAACACTTCCGGCATCTGCTCAGAGCCGTCGTAGTTGTCGATGTAGTTGACGGTTTCCTTGTCGAGATCAGACAGCAGCTCGTGGGCCAGCTTGTCCATGCGGATCTCGGTATAACGCATCGCCGCCGGGCTGTCGCCGTCAATGGAGCCGAAGTTACCCTGACCATCCACCAGCGTATAACGCATGGAAAACGGCTGGGCCATCCGCACGATGGTGTCGTACACGGCGGAGTCGCCGTGCGGGTGGTACTTACCAATCACGTCGCCGACCACACGAGCCGACTTCTTATACGGCTTGTTCCAGTCGTTTTTAAGCTCGTTCATGGCGAAGAGCACACGCCGGTGCACCGGCTTCAGGCCGTCCCTCACATCGGGCAGGGCCCGGCCGACGATCACGCTCATGGCGTAATCCAGGTAGGACTGCTTCAGCTCTTCTTCGATGTTGATCGGAGAAATTTCTTTGGCTAACTCGGCCATATGTCCGGCATTCCTTGAGAATCGTTATTACCGCCGCACCGAATCCGCCGGGGTTGCCCGCCGCCAATGGCTCCAGAGCCGCCTGTGCGGCCCCGATACCCGTCCAGCCAACGACCTGCGCTGGCGCCAGAACCCCGGGATTCGATCAAGCGCGCAATGTTATCATATTTGGCGCCCGGGAGGACGCTCGCCAATCGACTTGTCCACCGTCGGGCAGGCCGCTAAAGTCTACCGCCTTATAAATGACACTGAGCGCAACATGGCAGCAGCCGAGCAAGCCCAAACTGTCGACACCGTGGTGCACGCGCGCTGGATTATTCCTGTCGTCCCCGCCGGCAAGGTGTACGAAAATTGTGCGCTGGCGATACACAGCGGCCGCATTCTGGCAATCCTGCCCTCGACCGAGGCCGAGCGCCGCTACCGGGCCGACCACGTGGTGCGACTGGAGCACCACGCCCTGATCCCCGGCCTGATCAACACCCACACTCACGCCGCCATGACGCTGTTGCGCGGCTATGCCGATGACCGCCCATTGATGGAGTGGCTGCACGAGCATATCTGGCCGGCGGAGCAGAGGTGGGTGGAGCCGGCCTTTGTTGCCGACGGCAGTCGCCTTGCGATTGCGGAAATGCTCCGCTCCGGCACCACCACCTTTTCAGACCAGTATTTCTTCCCTGAAGCCAGCGCCCAGGTCGCCAGGGAAACCGGCATGCGGGCGCAGATCGCCTTCCCGATCATCGACGCACCAACCCCCTGGAGCCGCGACGGAGAAGATGCCCTGCAAAAAGGCCTGGCGTTGCGGGACGATTACCGCGCCCATGAGCGCATTGATGTGGTGTTTGCTCCGCACGCCCCCTATACGGTGGGCGACGCGACGCTGGAGAAAATCGCCGTCTACGCCGCCGAGGCGCAGATCCCGGTGCAGATGCACCTGCATGAAACCGCCGGCGAAGTGGAGCGGGCTGTGGCCCAGCATGGCGAGCGCCCCACCGAGCGCCTGCACCGCCTCGGCCTCCTCACGCCACAGACCCTGTGTGTGCATATGACGGCGGTTTCTGATCTCGACCTGGAGCTGCTCAAAGAGAACGGCGCCCACGTTGCCCACTGCCCGCGCTCGAACATGAAACTGGCTTCCGGTTTCTGCCCCACGAGCAAGCTACTGGACAACGGCATCAATGTGGCACTGGGGACCGACGGCGCCGCCAGCAACAACGGGCTGGATATGTTCACCGAAGCCAATACCGCCGCCCTGCTGGCCAAGGCCGTCAGCGGCCGCGCCGACGCATTGCCCGCCCAGCAGGCGCTGGCCATGGCCACCATTCACGGTGCGAGGGCGCTCGGCATCGAAGATCGCACCGGCAGCCTGGAGCCGGGCAAGCAAGCGGACCTGACCGCGCTCAACCTGGCCAGGCTGGAACAGCAGCCCCTGCACGACCCTATTTCACAGCTGGTCTACACCGGTGGCGGACACCTTGTCACCGATACCTGGGTCGCCGGTCGGCAACTGCTGGCCAATGGCCAGCTCACCACCATTAATGAAGCCGAGCTGTTGCAACGGGTCCGCGACTGGCGTGCTAGAATCGCCGGCCAGTCGGTCTAGGTGCAACCACACCAGCGCATGAACCAACTGAAGCGGCGCGGGGACACCTGCAGGCCGCGCGCGTTTCCCAATATTCTGAGACACTGACGAACCACCCATGAGTAACGTAGATCCGGCCGAAATCGCCAAGTTTGAGCAGCTCGCCAGCCGCTGGTGGGACCGCCAGGGCGAATTCAAACCTCTGCACGACATCAATCCCCTGCGCGCCAACTATATCGACCTGCGCGCACCGGTTGCGGGCAAGAAGCTGCTGGACGTGGGCTGCGGTGGCGGCATCCTCAGTGAGGCCATGGCACAGCGGGGGGCCGAGGTCACCGGCATCGATATGGGCGAGGCACCACTCAACGTGGCAAGGCTGCACGCACTGGAAAGCGAGCTGCAGATTGAATACCGGCAGCTGCCGGTGGAGGAGCTGGCGAGGGAGCAGCCGGCCAGTTTCGATATCGTCACCTGCCTGGAAATGCTCGAACATGTGCCGGACCCGGCTTCAGTTATTCGCGCCTGTGCCGCTCTGGTCAAGCCCGGTGGACAACTGTTCTTCTCCACCATCAACCGCACCGCCAAAGGCTGGCTGTTTGCGGTAGTGGGGGCGGAGTATGTACTGCGCCTGCTGCCCAAGGGCACCCATGAGTACAGCAAATTCATCCGCCCCTCGGAAATGGGAGCATGGATCCGGGACGCTGGCCTGACGACAAGGGATATAACCGGGATGACCTACAACCCGCTCACCCGGGCTTACAAACTGGACCCTCGGGACGTTGACGTTAACTATCTGGTACACGCGACCAAGGCGCCCTGATCCGGCGAAGTTGTATGAAAGCAGTTTTATTTGATCTCGACGGCACTCTACTCGATACCGCCCCCGACTTTATCGTGGTGCTGAATCAGTTGCGCCGCCAGGAGCAGCTTCCGCCGCTATCCGCAGAGGCCATTCGCGAAGTGGTCTCCAACGGCGCCAGGGCGATGGTTCAGCTCGCCTTTGGCGGCGACGAGGGCGAGCCGGTGTTTGAGTCGCTGCGCCAGCGCTTTCTCGACCTATATCTCGCCAATCTGGCAGAGCACACCGTGCCCTTCCCTGGAATTACCGACCTGCTGCACAAACTGGCGGCAGCCGATATTGCCTGGGGCGTAGTGACCAACAAGCCCGCCGCCTATACGACCCCCCTGATGCGAGCTTTCGCTCATCTGCCACAACCCAGCGCCATCGTCTGCCCCGATGATGTCACCCAGCGCAAGCCCCACCCAGAACCGATCTTCCTCGCCTGCTCGCGGATCGGCTGTGCGCCGGAAGAGGCGGTGTATGTGGGTGATCACGCGCGGGATATCGAGGCCGGCAAGGCTGCGGGCACGCCCACCATTGCCTGCAGCTATGGTTATATCGATGCCGGTGACAGCGCCGCCAACTGGAATGCCGATCACCTGGTCGACAGCGCCGAGGAGATCTGGCCCCTGCTGCGCAAACACTATATGAAGCTGGGTGACTGAAACCTCACCCGGTTCAGCAGCAGCGCCCACCCTCAATAAGCGAATCAACCAAGTAAAAAGGATCCCCATGTCTGAGACCATCGGCAACTACACCCCTGCTCCAGACCTCCTCAAAGACAAAATCATTCTGGTCACCGGCGCCGGCGATGGCATTGGCCGCACCGCCGCCAGGACGTATGCAGCGCACGGCGCTACGGTCATCCTGCTGGGGCGAACTACCGCCAAGCTGGAGGCGGTATATGACGAGATTGAAGAGGCGGGCGGTCCGCAGCCGGCAATATTCCCGATGGATTTGAATGAGGCTAAGATAGACGCCTTCGAGCATTTCGCGGAAGCGGTGGAGCAGGAATTCGGCCGCCTCGACGGACTGCTGCACAGCGCAGGGGTTCTCGGCCAGCGCACCCCGATCGCCAATTATCACTTCGCCACCTGGGAACAGGTGATGCGGGTCAATGTGAATGCCGCATTTGGCCTCACCAAGGCACTGCTGCCACTGCTGGAAGAATCGCCGGCCGGCTCGATTATCTTTACCGGCTCCAGCGTCGGCCTCAAAGGTCGCGCCTTCTGGGGCGCCTACTCGGTCTCCAAGTTTGCCACCGAAGGCCTGATGCAGGTACTGGCGGACGAACTGGACGGCGTGTCCAATATCCGCGTCAACAGTATCAACCCCGGCGCCACGCGCACCAATATGCGCGCGGCCGCCTATCCCGCCGAGGACCCTCGGACAGTCACCAGAGCGGAAGACATCATGCCCACTTACCTGTACCTGATGGGCGACGACAGTCGCGGGGTCAGCGGCAAACAGTTCAACGCTCAGGGCTGACAGACCCGCGCTGGCTCAATCGCGAATTTCGCTGCGCCAAGGCGGGTAGCGGCGATCCTCCCCCGCCCAGTAAAGCTTGACCTTGTTGCCACTGGGATCGAAGAGCACGGCCTCACGCCAGCGCCAGCGCATATCCTCTGGCAGCTGGGCGAACGCGACGCCCCGCTGCTGCAGTTCCTGAACCAGCGCATCCAGCGCCTCGTGCTCGAAATAGATCACCGCGCCGTTGTGACACGCTTCCTGCGCCAGCTGCAGAGAGAAAGTGGCCCCACCCTCAGGGCACTCAAAGCGCGCGTAATGTGGCGTATCTACAATCTGGACAAAGCCCAGGCGCCGGTAAAATGCCGTGGATGCCGCCATATCCCGGGCCGGCAAGGTAATCTGGTTCAGGTTCATTCTTTACCTCTTTTCGCCAGCCCCGTGGGTCCGGGCCGGGAGACTTACTGGCAAAAAAATACCCGGGCGCTGCCCGGGTATTTCCTACATCAGCAAGGCGACTTATCCCTGCTGCCCATTACTGCCCGCTGCTGTCGGCCGGCTCATCCATCTCTTCGGACACTTCTTCGGAAACTTCAGACACTTCCTCGGAAACCGCCTCGGCGACTTCTGCGACGGTGTCCGTTGCCTCTTCAGCGGAGTTCGCGGCCTCCTCCGCCACTTCCTCAGCCGTATCCATCATGTGCGCGGGCGCATCGGCGAAAATATCGCCTTCTGTCGGCATCATCTCGCTTTCTTTGGCGGCGATAACCGCTTCCTCAGCAGCCTCTGCCACTGCGGCGCCGGCCTCCTCCACAGCGGACTGCACTTCACTGGCAATTTCCGCTTCACTGCCCGCAGGCTCCAGATTCTGGTAATACAGATAACCGCCCACTGCGGCAATTGCGATTGCTGGGATAATGATTTTCTTCATTGTCCACCCCCTGATAGCGTGAATTTATGATTATTAAGAGCGGATTATTGTTCCACGGTGGCAGATCACAAAATGCGAACCCTCACACGTTTTCATTTGTCCGTGCAACAGCACTGAGGCAGAATCCGGCAGACACTCTCTGCAAATGCTTACGGTCAGCTGCCAATATGCGAATCGCTCTCGTTCTTTCACTTCTACTGCTGGCGGCCAACGCCAGTGGAGACTCTCTCACCAAGCAGATGCGCGGTTGCGCCGCGATAGAGTCCGATGACGAGCGTCTGAGCTGTTTCGACGCACTGAGTCAAAGTCTTGACGCGCGCGCGGAACAGATGTTTGGCCGTGAGAAAAAACATATCACCGAGGAAGCCCCGGAGCAAATGGCGGCAAAAATCCTCTCCGTGCAGGAGGGCGCCTATGGCAAGGCCATTATCGCGCTCGATAATGGTCAGCTCTGGCGCCAGAACGACAATCTGCGGGTGCTCTGGAGTGCCGGTGACCCGGTTATCGTTGAGCGCGGTATCTTTGGCTCTTTCTTTATGCGATCCGCCGACGGCGGTCGCAAGATCCGGGTCAAGCGGCAGCGCTGATTCGCTTCACTCACTGCCCCGCAAACCGTAAAGCGCCCAGGAGTGGGCGCTGTCGAGCCAGCGGCTCACCGCTGACCGGCTATGGGGTCACGCTCGCCCTTCCCCCCTGTTGCCCATGCAACTCAAGAGGCAAACGAATCTCATACTCTGCCACAAGACCGGCAGTCACAACGTCTTCTCCAAACCAGCTCTCAACCACCCCCCTCTCTAAATAGCCTCCCGCTCTTATGCACCACCACCTCGGGGCGCACCCGACAAGAGTCCCGACGAAACCAGTCAGTCAGCATTATTCGGCGCGAATCTCTACCAGCACCTATATTCAAAAGGAAAGAGGCGCCATGCGTCGGCAAGTCCCGCGGCGTGGCAATAATGGTCCACTCAACATGAAGGTGTACTCAGTTGTCCCGAGAAAATATCGACTCAAGGGATGAAGCATGGCTGAAGGACACAGGCGAACTGGTTTCCGGCCCCGAGTCAGAAAAGCCACTCGGTGGTGATGCAGCGGAGACTGAACAGACGCAGGCGCCAGCAGAACGCGCTGCAGAACCCAGCAGCACGCCGATGCAGAACTACCTCAAGCATCTGTACCGGCTGGACCTGCTGACCCCCGAGGAGGAACACACAACCACCTGCCTGCTGCGGGAATTGGAAGACAAGATTATCGCCCTCTTGCAAAAGCGCGGCGTGGAACTGGTCGACCTGCGCAGCGAAGGCGTCGAACAGCGAGGCAGCACTGGCGCCTATGACCATGGCCTGATCATCGCCCAGGCAGAAACATTACTGGAGCAGGGCAAAATTTCGCAGCGTGACCGCACGGCGCTGCGCAACCAGCTACGGAGATTCCAGCAGCAGCGCAAGAGGCTGATTCAGTGCAATCTGCGCCTGGTGATTGCTATCGCCAAGCGATTTCGCAATCCTGCCGTGCCATTTATCGATCTCATTCAGGAAGGCAA
Source organism: Microbulbifer aestuariivivens (assembly GCF_039545115.1). NCBI lineage: Bacteria > Pseudomonadati > Pseudomonadota > Gammaproteobacteria > Cellvibrionales > Microbulbiferaceae > Microbulbifer > Microbulbifer aestuariivivens. The sequence continues at coordinate 38,836 of NZ_BAABRT010000014.1, forward strand.
TGTGGGGTTGATGAAAGCCATTGAACGATTCAAGCCACAGATGGGCTATCGGTTCTCCACCTACGCCTACTGGTGGATACAGCAGGAAATACAACTGGCGCTGCGCCGCAACGACGATATCGTCAGGCAACCTGCCAATGTGCAGGATGACCTGCGAGCCATCTATCGAGCCATCAGTGAGCTGCGCGCCAAAGGCGCCGCCGCGACTGACGAGCACATCGCCGTACAAACCGGCCTCGATCTGGAGCGGATACAGAGTCTCCTCAAACTGCCCGGCCCGACAGGCTCACTGGACGATCCGGTAGCGGAAGACCAGAGCAGTACCAAACTGGACTATGCGCCGGCCGACGAAATTTACAACACCGACGAACTGGTGACGAATCAGGAACTCGCGCAGCGCCTGCGCGAGGCGGTTGACCGGCTTCCACCGCGGCAGCGCACCGTCCTCAACCTGCGTTACGGGTTGATATCGGATCGCGACTGCTCCTTCCGGGTTATCGGCGAGCAGCTCGGACTCAGCCAGGAGCGGGCCCGACAACTGCACTCCGATGCCATCCGGCAACTGCGGCGGCAGTGGCGCTAAAGCGCCCTGCCTCCCTGCCTCCCTGCCTCCCTGCCTCCCTGCCTCCCTGCCCACCATATCGCGCCAAGGCGACCATTCAACAACTTGCCAAGCGGCGGCGACCGACTAGGCTTTTACCAGTTTACCTGCTCTTTACATAACAACCGGAGCAACCCGCCGAGCCCACCATGAAACTGCCAGCCGCCCTTGTTTGCTGCCTGTTGATTACAACCCTGACCGCCCAGGCGGAGCAGGAAGTGATACTGAGTGCGGGCAAGGGCCTTGGCAACGCCCTCATGCAGCGCGACTCCATCGCCAGCGCGGAAATGGCTGGCGTTAATTATTCGGCCAAATTTGCCGAGTTCCCCTTGGATTCGGGGCTCTGGCAGTGGTGGGTCCAGGGCAGCTATTCCCAACTGCAGCTGACTGATGATGGCGAACAACAGGAGCAGAATGTTACCGAGCTGAAACCGGTACTGCGCTGGTATCCGAGATCCACTGCAGAGGGCCTGTTCGGCGAAGCCGGCGTCGGCGCCGCCTATCTGAGTGAAAAGAGTTTCGGCGATATCGAGCTCACCACGCACGGTAATTTCGCCCTGCATTTTGGCGCTGGATACCGTCTGCGAAATGGCGCCGTTGCCTCTGTGCGTTACAGCCACTTCTCGAACGCCTACACCAACACCCCCAACCCCGGCTTCGATTTCGCCTCCCTGAACTGGCACTTCAATTTCTGAGCCGGCAACGACTGCTGCAGACAATCTCATCTCCACAAGAGAGAGCACACTGGGTGAATATGCAAGGTGGAGGAGGGAAAACAGAGATCAATGTACCCACTTTTCCGGTGTTAGCTGGCAGCCCCCTGCCGGCAGAGTTTACTGGGGCTTAGCCCCGCCTCATCACAGCCATGCTTGTACCCTTCCAGGCTGATCGAGCCGACACAATCAAGCCCGGGCGTAAAGTGACAGCACCTGTTGCGACATCGACTCAAGGCTCAGCCCACTGGATTCAACCTGTACCGGCCCGTCGAGCACAGCCAGAGTCACTCGCAGCAGTGATTCCGGATCACCGGGATGCACCAGGCCAAGGGGAAAGTGTTTCTGCAGCAGCTCGGCCATACCGCCGAGATCGTAGCCAATGACGGGGCAATGCATTGCCAGCGCCTCAGCCGCGGTCTGCCCATAGGCCTCTGGCGTTTCATTCAGGCAATAGGTAATGCGCGCGCTGGCGTAGAGTTCGCGCATATCCCGGCGCGGCCCCATAAACAGCACCCTGCCGCTGAGATCCAAATCCAGCGCCAGTTGCTCAAGCTTGCGGGCGTACTTATCGCCCCCGGGAGGCACCTCACCGACGACCAGACCGAAAATATCACCGCGCTGCCGGTTCAACGCCGAAAGCATCTCCAGGAATTGCTGATGCCCCATACCCGGCGCCAACGGCGCGGGCAGCAACAGCCAGTTACGCCCCTCCAACTGCGGGAAGTCATTGAGTAAACGCTGATGCCAGTGCCCGGATACCGGCGCATTGCGATCGAGTTCGCGGGTATTGATGCCCCCCGGGACGATCTCCGGTGTCGAAACGAGTTTCTTGCTGAATTCACTGCGAAGCTGTGCGGCGACAAATTCCGACACCGCCATTACCTGCTGGCCGGCTGCCATGACACTGTTGAAAAGACCGCCCTTGTAAACCCGATGTGCCGAGGTGACAAACTTCGGCCGCTGCGCTTCGGGCAGCCCCCGAATCGCCAGATGGAACAACCAGGCCGGCAGCGGAGCGCGGGCATGCACGACGTCCACGTCGAGCTCCAGAAGCAGCCTGCGCAGGGGCCGCACAAGCCGGAGTGCCAGGACACGGCGCCGATCCAGCGGCATATCCACATGCCGGGAGCCCCGAAGCACCAGGCGATCCTTCAGCTCACCGCCAGCGGACACCACGATCGACTCATGGCCCAAGCGCACCAGCTCCTGCCCCAGCTCCAGGGTGGCCCGCCCCTCCGGCGAAGCGTCCATCCTCGCAACTGCCTGTAAAACCCGCATGCTACTGTCCAACCTTTGTGCTTATTTCCCACCCAATTAGTGGGGGTCATTTTGCGCCATTCCGCCTAGTTTGCCGAGACCCGCGCCATCTTTTTTGCAAGGGAGAAACAAAACCCTTTGGGCTCGCGTGAACTTGCCCGTAACCGTTATGATGGAGGCTCATTATCCCCGGATAACCGGCAGGGAGCCCCAGCGTGATTCTTTCCCCAAAAAAATGTGTCCTTCCTAAAACCCTTCTTCTCAAGGCATGTGCCGCACTGGTACTGCTGATCCTTTCCGCTGCGGCCATGGCCGCCCAGGACCGCGGCCTTTTCTGGATGGCGGAGAAACAGGGGCAGAGAGTCTATCTTCTCGGCTCCGTTCACCTGGCAACACCGGACTTCTATCCGCTGCGCAGCGAAATACTGCAAGCCTACGAGCGGAGTGATGCACTCGCCGTCGAAGCCGACATTCTCGCGGCAGAGAGAAACCCGACCCTGCAGCAGCAGATCATGCAGCAGTCCCTCTATACCAATGGCAGAAGCCTGCGGGATGATCTTTCCGCGGAAACCTTCCAGCAATTGCAGAGCTGGCTGAACCAGCGGCAGTTACCGGAAGCCATGTTTATTCGTCAACGCCCGGCCATTGCCATGATCACATTGAGCATGGTGGAGATGCAGGCCCGCGGTTTAAATCCTCAGCTGGGTATTGATCGCCATTTCCTGCTGAAAGCCCACAACACTGGAGACAAGCAGGTTCTCGAACTCGAGGGCGTGATGGAGCAGCTTTCCATGTTGAACAACCTGGAAAACCCAGACCTGATGCTGCAACAAACACTGCAACAGCTGGGGGAGATCGATACCGTCTTGCCAAAAATGATGTCGGCCTGGAAACAGGGGGATGCCGACGGCATGTATCAACTGATCATCGCCGATTACCTGCAGGAAAGCCCCGATTACGCGGCCCTATACGAGGAGATGTTTTTTAAGCGCAACCGTCGAATGGCGAGCGCTATCGCCCAGGCCAGCAAAACCCATGACACTCTCTTTGTCATCGTCGGTGCCGGACATCTGGTGGGCAGCAAAAGTATGCTGGAAGAGCTGGAAAAGCGCCAATTTCGCATTACCGCGCTCTAGCCACTGCTAGACTGCCAGTGTTCCGCAGGAAGCGGAGTACGCTCACCGGTTGAGTCAACCCCGAGTGGTAGGACCTGTGGTTCTGGGGAATGGGTGCTGGGCAATGGGTGTCTGGTAAGGGATACCGGGCAATAGATACCGGGTAATGGATACAAGGAGGTATCTGTGAGGACTGCTTATCGAGCGGGGGCGCTTCTGGTCTCCGCCCTCAGCGCTTCTGCCTGGGGTGACGAGGCCAAGACCAAGGGCGGTCTTGAGATTGTCTCCGATGACGGCAACTTCTCCGCGGAGCTGGGCGGCCGAATTCATTTCGATACCTACCTGTTCGATCCCGATATCGCCGACCCGATCAGCACCACGGAATTCCGCCGTGCGCGGATTACCCTGCAGGGTCAGGCCTACGACTTCGAATACAAACTGGAGCAGGACTTTGCCGCCGGGGACACCCTAGCGGGCCTTCGCGAAGCCTGGATCGGCCATGATTTTTACGCGGGCAAAATCCGCATCGGTCAGTTCAAGCCTCCCCGGGGCATGGCGGAACTGACCAGCTCGAACGAAATCCTGATGCTGGAGCGCCCCTTTACCACCGCAACTGGTCTCTTTGACGGCAGACAGTTCCAGCAGGGGATTGGCTGGAATCATTACTGGGACTGTTACACCGCCGGTGTAATGGCTTTCAACCTGCGCAACGCCGATATGCCCCGCAATGAAGGCGTCGGGGCAGCCGGCCGGTTTACCTTAGCACCAATCAATGACGCGCTCAGCACGGTACACTTCGGCTTCTCCTACAGCTACGAGAATACCAACCGCGGGTCTGAGCCTTTAGAGGCCAATGCGAATTACGCCGGTCGCCGTGGCCCCAGCCAGCTGATCGCACTGACCCCGGGGGATGAAGCCTATTTTTTCGGCGAATTTGGTCAGGAGAAGTTTTTCCTCGGCGACCAGGGCGGCTCGGTGGGCATAGCGGGCCTCGAACTGGCCGGCACCTGGGGGCCACTCTATGCGCAGATGGAGTATGCCTATGGTGATTACGAGGGTGGTTATTTCATCTCGGAGCCCTACTTCGAAGACCTTTTCGACGCGCCGCCGACGCTTGCATGCACCCTGGAGTTCGGTTGCAACATCAAGGATCAGGATGTCCACGCCTGGTATATCCAGGGCAGCTGGATGATCACCGGCGAGCACAAACCCTACAACAGCAAGGCGGGCGTATTTAAATCCGCCAAACCTAAAAACCCCTGGGGCGCATGGGAGCTTACCGCCCGCTACGGTTCCATAAAAAATGACGAGATCCGCAAGCTTGAAGCAGACAGCTGGATTGTGGGAATCAATTACTACCACAGCCCGAAGGTGCGCTTTATGCTGAACCTGCGCTTCGGTCATGACGACTTTACTGGCGACAGCACCGACCAGCTGGGTATTCGCGCACAGATGAGCTGGTAGCCCTCAGCTCCACTCGTACTTGCTGGCGGCACTTTTCATCAGCTGCCATCACCTTTCATCATTACAGCAACGCATAATCGCGGTTTATCACGGCATAAAAAAACGGGGCTAAACGCCCCGTTTCTTGTGCCTGCTTTCTGTCCACTGCCTATCTGCGTTTTCTTTCGGTGATTTCTCTACGTTTTCTGTCCGGCTGCTTTCCGCGCTGGAGGGGATTTAACCCACCTGCTGGGCAGTGGCTGGATCAAATATCTCCACCCTGCCGAGGCCGCTATCGCCACCGCTTGTGGGGTTTTCAAACTGCTGCAATGCAGCGTCACGCAGGCTATGCGCCCTGGCCAGACTCGCCTCCTTCACCGGGCCATAGCCACGAATCAGGTCCGGGTAGCCCAGCAGCTCGACGGCGGCGGCGTGATTGTCGGCGTTGAGGCCTCCAAGGACACGATCCACCAGCACTTCATACTCGCCAATCAAGCGGCGCTCCATTTTTCGCTCAGCTGTGTAGCTAAAAGGATCCAGGGGAGTAGCGCGCAGCGCCTTGAGTTTGGCCAGCAGGCCGAAGGCTCTCAACATCCAGCCACCAAATCGCAGCTTGCGCGGGCGTCCGAGAGCCCGGTCAACGCGCGCCAGCAAGGGCGGAGCCAGATGAAACTCCAGGGTGTAATCCCCAGCGAACGTCTCCCGCAGCTGCTGCGTAAAACGCCCGTCGCTATACAGCCGTGCCACTTCGTACTCATCCTTGTAGGCCAGCAGTTTGGCATAGTTGCGCGCGACCACTTCCGCCAGAGCCTCACTGCCCGGCACCTTGATGATCTCCGCAGCTTTCACCCGATCCACCAGCGACCGGTAGCGAGAGACAAGGGCCTCGTTCTGATAACCGCGCAAATGGGCTGAGCGGTGGGCAAGCACCGCTTCCAGCCCTTGCGGCAGCTGCTGTCCGGGCTCTTCGGCGCGCAGCATACGGTCGAGCCTTGCGCGGTTGCCGGCAGCGAGACGGCCGGCGGCAAAGCCCTGCAGGTTCGCCTCCACCGCCACGCCATTGAGTTCGATGGCCTGTAATAGGGATTCCTCCTGCAGTGGCAGCAGCCCCATTTGCCAGGCGAACCCCAACATAAAGATATTGGCAGCCAGGGTATCGCCCAGTGCCGCGCTCGTAAGCCGGTGCGCGTCAACCGTCTCCATATCGCGCACAGCGTCAAGGATGGTGTCCAGCACCGCCTGTGGCGAGTGGCTGTCCTCGCGGCCGAGCACCGAAGCCGCTGTGGGGCTCAGATGTGTGTTCACCGCCGCCCGGCTGTGAGTCTCGTCCAGCTTGGCCAGACAGGCCGGCAGATTGCCGGCGGCAATCAGATCGCAGGCCAGCAGCGCATCCGCGCGGCCATCGGAAATGCGAACCGCCTGCAACGCTTCAGGCCGTTCGGCAAAACGCACATGGGAATAAACCGCCCCGCCCTTCTGGGCCAGTCCAGTCTGGTCCAGGGTGCTGCAGGCCCTCCCCTCGATGTGGGCGGCCATGGCCAGCAGCGCGCCAATTGTCACCACGCCGGTACCACCAACCCCGGTGACCAGCAGGTTGAAGGGCTGCGCAATTCCCGGCAGCTGCGGGCGATCCAGCTTTGCCGCTTCCGTCCGCAGCACATCGCCGACACCGGCGCGCTTGTTCAGCCGCCCCCCTTTCACGGTGACAAAAGACGGGCAAAAACCGTTCAGGCAGGACATATCCTGATTGCACACTGTCTGGTTGATCCTGCGCTTGTCACCCAGCGCGGTCTCCACTTTTTCCACCGCGATACAGCTCGACTGCTTGACACAGTCCCCACAGCCTTCGCAGATGCGCTCATTGATAAATGGTCTACCCTCGGCTTTGGGCAGCAACCCGCGCTTGCGCTTTCTGCGCAATTCGGTGGCACAGGTCTGGTCATAAATAATCACGCTACAACCCGGCACCTGGCGCAACTCTTCCATCACCCGCGACATTTCATCGCGGTGGCGGATCTGCACCTCACGGGGGAAAGACAGGGCACCGCGATACTTGTCCTTGTCATCCATTACCAACACCACCTTCTGCGCCCCCTCGGCGAGCACCTGGCGGCAGATCATATCCGGCTGCAGCTCCCCGTCGTGGGGCTGTCCACCGGTCATGGCAACGGCATCGTTGAACAGAATCTTGTAGGTGATATTCACCTTGGCGGCGATGGCGGCGCGAATGGCGAGAATTCCGGAATGGAAATAGGTGCCATCACCCAAATTGACGAATACGTGTCGCTCACTGGTGAAGGGCGCCTGCCCAACCCAGCTCACTCCCTCCCCTCCCATCTGGGTGAAGGTGTAGGTCTCCCGGTCCAGCCACTGGGCCATATAGTGGCAACCGATGCCGGCGAGGGCACGGCTGCCCTCGGGCACCTTGGTGGAACGGTTGTGGGGGCAGCCGGCGCAGAACATCGGCAGGCGTGAGACGCTGGAATCCGTCTGACGGGCAATACGCTCCGCCAGTGCATTGAGGCGCGCCAACCGATGGCCAGCGCGCTCACTGAGCCTGTCACCCAGCAGCCGGCCCAACACCCGGGCCACCACCGCCGGCGACAGCTCGCCGTACACGGGCATCAGGGGGCGGTCATTTTCGTCGACTTTGCCGAGGATGCGCGGGAAATGGGGATCTTTCAGGTGGATGTTGTACAGTTCTTCTTTGAGCTGCACCTCCATCAGGCTGCGCTTCTCCTCCAGCACCAGCAACTGGTCCAGACCACGGGCAAACTCCTGAATGCCCGGTACATCCAGCGGATAGGTCATACCCACCTTGAGGATACGGATACCGAGGTCGCGTGCCTGCTGCTCGTCGATGCCCATATCTTCCAGGGCCTGCATCAGGTCCAGATGGGCCTTGCCGGTACTGACAATGCCGAGCTTCGCCTGCGGATTGCCCAGCACCACCCTGTTCAGATGGTTGGCACGGGCAAAAGCCAGCGCAGCGGGCCTCTTGTAGCGCCACAGGCGCTCTTCCTGCTCCAGCGGGTTGTCCTGCTTGCGAATATTCAGACCGCCCTCGGGTCGCTCTATCTGCGGATAGCTGAACTGCACGCGGTCCGGGTCCACCTCCACGGTGCAGGCACTGTCCATGTTTTCCGCCAGGGTGATCATGGCCACCCAGCAGCCGCTGAAGCGCGACAGCTCCAAGCCGTAGTGGCCGTAATCCAGCACCTCCTGCACGGTCGCCGGGTTCAGCACCGGGATATGCATATCGACGAAGGCGAACTCGGACTGCCCGGGGTAAGAGGACGACTTACAACCGTGGTCATCACCGGCAATGATCAGGGCGCCCCCCTTGGGGGAGGAGCCGGCGGCGTTGGCATGGCGGAAGGCGTCGCCAGAGCGATCCACGCCGGGGGTTTTGCCATACCAGATGCCGCAGACACCATCGACGCGAGCGCCATCAAACAGGCCAACCTGCTGGGAGCCCCAGACGGCGGTGGCGGCCAGCTCTTCATTAACGCCGGGCTGAAAGCGGATATTGAGCGCATCGAGGTGTTTCTGTGCCCGCCTGAGCTGCTGGTCGTAACCGCCGAGCGGGGAGCCGCGGTAACCGGAAATGAAAGTGGCGGTGTTCAGGCCGCGGGCGCGATCCATACGCATCTGATCGATAGGCAGGCGAACCAGCGCCTGAATACCCGACAGCAGCACCCGCCCCTTTAGGGTGGTGTAACGGTCATCCAGGGAGATGGGCTTCCTGCGCGGAGCCTCGCTCTGCTGCGCACTGTGCACGTCTTCACTCATATACCTGCTTCCAGTTATTTCCCCAGCTCGATGATGCTCGGGCGAGCGTCGTGACTCGTCCGGTTTTCCCGCCGGGCCTGGGGCGGCTCGCTTTCAGTGATGGGAGTTTTAGCTTTGACTGGACGTTGACTGTGACACCGCTTTGCCCCCAAGGGGCAGGCGCGCCAGCGACGGGCCGGTCAATTCATACTAGATGCTTGAGGGCAACCGAGCATTGCTTTATTTACACAATAGCGCGTAAAATTGTGACAACTATCTCGATCAGAACGAAGAATGTAGGATGGGAGTTTTATGAAGCGTTCGACAGACCTGGACGATTTTGACCGCAAGATTCTGCGAGCGCTGCAGGAGAACGCCGATTATTCCATGGCGGAACTCGGAGACAAAGTGGGTCTTTCCCACACGCCGTGCTGGCGCCGTATTAAACGCCTCGAAGCAGAGGGTATCATCCGCGGCCGAGTGACTCTACTTGATGCGCAAAAACTCGACCTCGGCGTCACGGTTCACTGCTATGTGACCATCCACAACCATGACGAGGAATCGCTGAACAATTTTGAATCCGCAGTACAGGGCGTTCAGGAAGTGGTGGAATGCTATTCCACCAGTGGCGACAAAGACTACCTGCTGCGTGTGGTGGTGGACAGTGTGGCGCATTACGAGCAACTGCTGAAGCGCACCCTGGTGCACCTGCCAAATGTGGCCTCGGTAAATTCCACCTTTGCCCTTAAACAGGTCAAGTACACCACTCAGCTGCCACTGTAACTGGCGGCAGGGTGACCGGCGGCGGTTCTGGCTTCACTCCGAATAATAAAGGGGGGCAGGATCACCGCCAGCTCGCTGACGATAATGGCCATAGTCACGCCTCAAGCGGCTCTCATAACCGCGTTTCATACATAACCGCCACATAACCGCGCCCCATAAGGCTGCCTATCCCCCCATATCAGCGCAACCCACAAGCCTTGCTCGCCAGCACCATGGTGATAGCTATGCCGATGCGGCCGAATTTTCTGAATCAATCCTCTTTTTTTGCAGCGACGGCACAACTTTCTTGCAGACGTTTATCAGGCCTGCGTTTCCCTTCAAGCCTGCCTATCACTCAAGGCTGCTAACACGGCTTGCAGAACTTCCTGTAAATCGCGGCCATCGCAGTCGATGGTGATATCCGCATACTTGCGGTACAGCGCCTGTCGCTCTGCAAACAGGTCGGCAAAGGACTGCCCTGGGGCCTTGGCGATGCCACGGCTTTCATAGTTATGGATGCGCCGGCGCAGCTCTTCAGCGGAACAGCTCAGAAACACAATAGCGCCGAAACGCCGCAGGTTGGCCATGCCCTCCTCGCTGTACACGGCACTGCCGCCTGTGGCGATCACATAGCCGGGCAGGTCGGCCTCGGCGATCACCTCCCCCTCGATACGCCGCAGGTTCAGGTAATCACTCTCGTTCATGATTTCCTGCAGGGTCTTGCCCTCCCGCGACTGAATCAGAACGTCGGTATCCACAAAGTCCAGTGCCAGCTCTTTGGCCAGCAACACACCCACCGTGCTCTTACCGGCACCGGGCATTCCAATCAGAACGACACTTTGATTGCTCTTCATCGACTTTTACCGCTTTTTTACCACTATTTTCACGACGGTTATTCACCATAAACAAAACTGGCTGTGCTGGCCTGGCCTGGCCTGGCCTGGCCATGATGGGACTTTTCTCAGTCCCCCCGGCGTGGAAAAAACACCGAGCGCAGCCATCCGAGCAGTGAGTTGCCCTCCAGCAGCATTCGATCCAGACCGTCCATATTACGGCTCTGACGGAATGCATCGGCAAATAGCGCCTCGCGGGTGATCATGCGGCGGCCGGGATTGATGGACTTTATCTCCCTGGCCGGATTACCCGCCACGACCGTATTCGCGGGCACACTCTTGGTGACGACACTGCCGGCACCTACCACCGAGTTATCGCCAATCGTCACTCCCTTACAGATAATCGCGCTGTCCCCAATCCACACATTGTTTCCCAGTGTAACGGGGGCTGTACAGCGAAACGGGCGGGTACGATTGTACAGGCCATGCCAGTCAGAGTCAGAGATATACACATTGGCGGCAATCATACAGGCATCACCAATGGTGATTGCTTCCGCAGCGGAAATACGTACTCCGGGCGAGATCAGCACGTAATCACCGATGGAAATCAATGCATCGCCGCCCCTGTGACCCAGTGTGGTCAGCCGTATGCAGTTATCCGGCGTGGAAATCAGGTGCGGATAATTGCCAACGCGAATGTGGCGACCAAACAGCTTCACCGAACCCGGGTCCATAATCTCCGGCTCACATCCGATGGCATCAAATTCTGGCAACAGAAAATGTTGCACTCGCCAGTAGCGCAGGCGCAGCTGTAAACGCTTGAGCCAGTAGGGCCGATGGTCTTTGCGCATTCAGAAAAACTCCGGGAGGCTTTGCAGGGGCAGATTCAATTGCGGGCAGTATTTATACAGACAGAGGTACACACCGATATACAGACACAATTGCTTTTGCCAAACCGGCGGTTTACTGTTGCCGCAAGTTTGCCAACATTTCGAATTTTCATGTCTATTCAACTTCCCGTCGATATCGACACCGTCAAAGGTTTTCTCGCCGCCAGCGAGGGCGAAGCTCTCTTCCACCTCGCCAGCGGATGCGCAGCGCTGGGCGCCTGCCTGGAGGTCGGCAGCTATTGCGGCAAGTCCTCCATTTATCTCGGCACCGCCTGCCGCGAAACCGATAACATTCTTTTTGCCGTGGATCATCATCGCGGCTCAGAGGAGCATCAGCCCGGAGAGGAGTACCACGATCCGGCCCTGTTCGACAGCAGCGCTCACCTGATGGACAGCTTCCGCACCTTTCGGGCAAATATGCGCGCTGCGGAACTGGAGGAGTGCGTGGTTCCGGTAGTAGCACCTTCAGCGGTTGCCGCACGGCGCTGGAATACGCCCCTGGGCCTGGTCTTTATCGATGGCGGCCACTCCCGCGAGGCCGCCCTCACAGACTACCGCTGCTGGGCGCGGCATATCGTGCCCGGCGGCTTTCTCGCCATTCACGATATTTTCCCCGATCCCGCCGACGGCGGTCAGGCCCCGCATGAGATTTACCAGCTAGCCCTGGCCTCCGGCCAGTTCGAGCTCGTGGAGATGGTCGACACGCTCGGCATTCTGCGCAGGCTCTGACCGCTCGCCGGGTCTGGTAAACAGCCCGCTGGCGGGGGTCAGACCCGCCAGTGCATCCGCTGCCAGCAGCATCGCGCCCACGGTCCAGGTGGTTTTTTCCTCAGGCCAGATGGCGCGGTCGGGATAGACATAGCCAGTCCAGTAACCGCCGTCATTGTCGGCCCAGCGGTGCAGACCCCGGTAAAGGCTCGCGGCACGCTCTCTGTCACCGGCGGCCAGCAGGGCCATGGTCAGCTCGCAGGACTCCGCCACGGTCACCCAGGGCTCATCGCTGACGCAGCGGCAGCCCAGTTCCGGCACGACAAATTCATTCCAGCGCGCATTCAAGCGCAGGCGGGCTTCCTCGACGCTGAATACGCCGGTGAGCACCGGGTAGAACCAGTCCATGGAGTAGCGGGCCTTACTCTCCCATGTGCGGTCAAAGCGGTAGGGCTTGCTCCTGAGCGCTTCGCCCAGCCTCTGCCTCGCCTGGCGCCACGCCGGGCGCGGCCGGCCAAGTGTCTCAGCCACCTGCAGCGCGCACTCGAGACTCTTGAAAACCGAGGAGCACCCCGTCACCAGGGCATCCTTCATCGGCGCACCGTCCACATCGACAGCCCAGTGAATCTCGCCCTCCTCCGTCTGCAGCCGCACAACAAATTCAATAGCGGCCTCGACAGTGGGCCATAGAGAAGCAAGAAAATCCCGGTTCGAGGAAATCAGGTAGTGGTGCCATACACCGGTAGCCACATAAGCGACAAAGTTCGTTTCGCGACGCTCGCGATCCTGTTCAGCACCATCGCGGTATGCCGCCCACCAGCTGCCATCCGCCAGCTGGTTGTCCGCCAGCCAGCGATAGGCCCGCTCTGCCGCCTCCCACTCGCCGGCAATGCTCAACCCCATCGCCGCTTCAACATGGTCCCAGGGGTCTGCATGATGCCCCCTGAACCAGGGGATCAGGCCATCGGCATACTGCTGGGAAAGAATGTATTCCGCGCTGGTGCGCAGAAAATGCTCAGGATACAGAGGTGCCGCCGCTGCGGCCGTGGAATCGGTCACGCCGCTGCCTCCAGCGGGGACAGGGTTTCCGGCTGCAAGGCTGCCGGCTTGACGAAATACATCACGGTGCTCTTGCCCAGAAGCGGGTTCAGCAGCCTCTCCAGCCAGCGGGTCACAAGGGGTTTCTGCATCAGATCCCATACCAGCAGGCGGTGATATGCCTTGAGCAGGCGCGAATCCGGACGCTGCCAGAGCAGGCACTTGAGCCACCAGTAAGGTGCATGCAAGGCATGCGCCCGGTGACGGGCATAGCGGCGATGACCCAGAGATTCGATGCTGCGGCGCAATTGCCGCTCGCGGAAAATTCTCACATGCCCACCCTCTACCTGGTGGTATTCATCGCTGAGCTGCCAGCACACCCACTCCGGGAAATAGCTCGGCACACTGGCGGCAAAAATACCCGCGGGTTTCAGCACCCGGTCGATTTCCGCCAGAACCGCTGGATAATCATCGATATGCTCAAGCACTTCGGAGCAAATCACCACATCGAAGCTACTGTCGGCAAAAGGCAACGACAGGCCATTGGCGACACTGAGCAGCAGACGACCGGGCACCTGGTCACTTTCGGCAAAAGGCTTTGCGCGCTGCCCAGCCGTGCTCACATCCTTGAAGCTCAAATCAACACCGAACACATCGACGGCATCGCTCAGCCACAGATGTATGGAATGGCGCCCTTCTCCGCAGCCGAGATCAAGTACCCGCTGCCCGGGCTGGAGGCGCAAACGATGCGGATCAATGGTAATCATCAGGCGGCCTCCACGCTGTCTATGGATCTCGGCGCTGGCTGCTCTTCAACAGATACCGCGGGCTGGCCGAGCAGTTCCCGGTAATATCTGACGAGCCGATCTGCGGCCAGCTTCCAGGAAAAATGCTGCAGGATTCTGGCCCTCGCCCGCTCCCCAAGGCTAGCCCGCAACTGCGGATTCTCCAGCAGGGTTTGCAGGGCCCCGGCCAGCGCCTGGCTGTCGCCTGCAGGCACGATAATGCCCGCATCGCCAACCACTTCGGGAAGTGCGCCGCCGTCACTGGAAACCACCGGCACGCCACAGGCCATGGCCTCACCGGCAGGCAGACCGAAGCCCTCGTAGAGCGATGGGCAGGCCACCACCGCAGCCTCGGCGTAGTAATTCACCATTTCCTCGTTGGAAATACCGCTGACAAAACGAACGCAATCCTGCAGCCGCAGAGCCTGCAGGAGTCGCTCCGTATCCCCACCCTGATTAAGCCGGCCCACCACCAACAGCTCCAGCTGTGGAAAGACGTCACGGAGCTGTGCCACCGCCTCGAGCAGAAAGCGCAGCCCCTTGAGAGGCTGATCAGCAGATGCCGTTGTCATAATGCGAAACGGCTGCTTTTCGATTTCGGGACGGGGGCAGAAAATCGTCGTATCAATGCCGTTGTGCACCAGCGTGATCCGCTCCGGCGCCACGCCAAACTGCTGCACAATATCCCTGCGCGACTGCTCGGAAACTGTGACGATATTTCGCAGGCGGCGCGCCACACGAATCTGCATGCGTAGAAAGCTGTGCCAACGGCGCACCAGCAGACGGTAACCCCAGTCCGGTGCAGCATCCAGCGCCAGCTGTCGATCGCGGGTTATGGGATGGTGAATCGTGACAACCACCGGCAGCCCCTGACGCTCAATCTCCAGCAGGCCGTAGGCCAGGCATTGATTGTCATGCACGATGTCATAACGACCGGGATGACTGCGCAGGTATTTCGCCACCCGCCGACCGAAGGTGTAGGGTTCCGCGAACCCGCCGGTGAGTTTGCTCCACCATTCAAAAAAATCCGCCCAAGAAAGCAAATGGCGCCAGCGCAGTGCCCTGGCGGGATGTTCGCATTCGAACAGGTTCAGGCCCGGCATCTTGATCAGCTTGACCCGCGCATCCAGCTGAGGATAGGGCTGGCCCGAAATAACATCCACCTGATGGCCGGCTTCGACGAGCGCTTTACTCAGGTAATGCAGATAGACACCCTGCCCACCACAGTAGGGATGACTGCGATAACCGAGCAGGCAAATACGCAAGGATCGAGATTCGTTGGCGGTGGGACCGTCGGCAAAATTCCCCAAGGCGGTCATGGCTTCCCCGTGTCGTTACTATTCTGCATTGGCGGGTAAAAAGGCCAAGAATACACTGGCGCGGCAATGACTGCTAGGCGAAAACTTTCCGCCATATGTGGCAATACCTTTTATTAGCGGTTATTGCCGGGCAAAAAAAAGCGAGGGCACAAAGTGCGCCCTCGCTCTTGTGTCACTCAGAAAGTGCTAGAAATTAAATTTGTAACCGATCCCAAGATTGAAAGACCAGGCATCGAGGTCCAATCCAGAATCCCGAATCCGCACCGAGCTGATTACCGGCTCGCCAAACTCAGGGAGATCTGTACGCACATCATAACCAATGAAAAATTCCGGCGAAGAATCCAGATACATGGCAGAGGCATTGACGATCCAGTTGCTTTCCCTGCCAAGGACAACATCGACACCCACCTGGGCAGCCCAGCTCAAGTCACTGCCAAAGCCAATCTTGCCGGCGCCCCAGCGGTTGTTCGTATTGTAAACCGGGCGAATAAAGTCCTCGGAGATATCGGTGTACACGACCCCAAGCCCCACATAGGGCTGCCAGAGGCACGTGGTATCCAGAAAATACCAG
Organism: Microbulbifer aestuariivivens; assembly: GCF_039545115.1. Classification (NCBI taxonomy): domain Bacteria; kingdom Pseudomonadati; phylum Pseudomonadota; class Gammaproteobacteria; order Cellvibrionales; family Microbulbiferaceae; genus Microbulbifer; species Microbulbifer aestuariivivens. The sequence continues at coordinate 54,645 of NZ_BAABRT010000014.1, forward strand.
TCCAGAAACAGCTTGGTGTAATTGGTATCGAAGTCACCCAGGTCCTGAGTGAATTCACCTTCGTAGCTAAGAGAGGGCGCACTGGCTTTCGAATAGAGCGAGCCGGAAAAGCTGACATCATCGGCGTAGTGAAGCTCAACCGCCCAGTGGTCCATAAAGACATAAGTGGCACTAACGAACCAGCTGGTATCGTCATCCAGGTCCAGATGGGTGGTCAAATCCAGCGGGACCTCTTCAACTTGGTCAGAGGAGGGGTCATCGGCAAAACTGGAGGTGACATTCCTAATCGCATGGTCACCTGGGTCTACGTAGGCTGCCCCCACGCGTACCGCAAAAGTCCCTGCGCCCCAGACGGGCGGCGTTGGCTGCACAACCGGGTAACCAGAGGGGCCCGCCAGCGCAGACTGTGCGGCGAGGCCGGCAAAACCCGCCACGGCCATGGGAATGAGGAGAGGCTTGAATCTCATGGGTAACTCCTTGTAACGCTAAATCGCTCCTTCGCCGCAGTCGCGGTTACTTCAGTATAGGCAGGCTTTTTTGAAATCAAGCAAGGCTTGTCTAAGGAAGGCAGGCAACAAGGGAATAAAACTCTGTCAGAAAATTCCGGGCAAAAAAATGCCCGCCAGTTGGCGGGCCAGATTTCTCGAACACACTTTCAGGAGGAGAGTCATAAGCGCCTTAGCGCTTACCATTAGGTATAGCAGAGTATCCCATCCCGCTGACCTTGGTGACGTGACAAACCTCAAATCAGGCATTTTTTACCCGTTTTACGGGCAACCCTGCTGTCCGTGCAATCACACTCGATGCAGGTAACTCTGGTACTCCACATCGGTGACGCGCGAGGCAATCTCCAGCAGCTCCTGCCGCTTCAACAGCAAAAACAGCTCAATAAAGCGTGGGTCCAGATACTTCTGCCAGATCGGGCTCTGCTCAAAGCGTTTGAGCGCACCACTCCAGGTGTTAATCAACTGCTCGCTTTCCACCTGATAGGCATCACCGGAAACAGGGTCGGGCGCCTCCAAGCGGTTTTCCAGACCATAGCAGACACCGCTCAGAATCGCCGCCAGCACCAGGTAGGGGTTTACATCCGCACCGGCGATGCGATGCTCGATGCGCCGCGCCTGCGGCGGGCTGGCCGGCACCCTCAAGGTGGTAGTGCGGTTGTCATAGCCCCAGCAAAGGTTCAGGGGAGCGTGCGAGCTTTCCTGGAAGCGGCGGTAGGAGTTGGAGTGCGGGGCGAAAAACGCCATCGCGTCGTTGGCCGTCGCCAGCATGCCGGCCGCCGCCTGCCGCAACAGCTCGGACCCCTCGTCGGAGCCGTCGTTGAAGACATTGTTACCCCCGGCGTCCACCAGGCTCATGTGCACGTGCATGCCATTACCCGCCTGATCACCGAAGGGCTTGGCCATGGTGCTGACCCGCAGACCGTGGCTGCGCGCAATCCCCTTGAGCAGGTGCTTGAAGAGCAGCGTTTGATCCGCCACTTTCACGGGATCATCGCAGTGCAGGAGGTTGATCTCGAACTGCCCCGGCGCACACTCGGAAAGAATGGAATCCGCCGGGACACCCAGAGCCTCACAGGCCGCCCGCACATCGGCAAAGAAATCGCGCTGGGCATCCAGCTCGGACAGGTCGTAGACATCGGTGGAGGGCACCAGTTCGGCGTCATTGTCACTGACCGGACGCGGGCGCGCGAGGTGATCCGCGTCTTCCCGCAGCAGGTAGAATTCCAGCTCGGTGGCCACCACGGCGCGGTACCCCAGCCCCTCCAGACGCTTGACTACACGCTGCAGCTGGGTTCTCGGATCAGCGTACAGCGGGGTGCCGTCGGCCTCCATGAGCTGCATATGCAATTGCGCGGTCTTGTCCCGATGCCAGGGCGCCAGAGCCAGCGGCGATACCGGCATACAGACCCCATCACTGTCGCCACTGGCGAATACCAGCGGGCTGTTCTCGATATCGCGCCCCCAGACATCGAGACTGACCGCGCTGCGGGGCATCTGCAGGCCGCCACCCAGCAGCTTCTCTGCCGAGTCCGCCGGCAGCCATTTACCACGGGGGATGCCGTTGATATCGAACACGAAACCCTCGACCCATTTGAGATCGGGGTTTTCTTCCAGAAAAGTGCGCGATGTGCTCAGCACTTCCGGAGACGGGGAAAACTTTTCTTCTGATGACATAAATTGCCCGGGTTTTTTATCGTTGCCAGAACGCAATGCGGGCACTAGCCGTGCCCGCATTCAGCCATTTTACGCCAGAGCCTTGGCAGTATCATCCAGCGCCCGGCGCGCCTTCTCCACCAGCTCGTCCACCTGCTCGGTGGTGATAATCAGCGGCGGCGCGATGATCATGGTGTCGCCGGTTGCGCGCATCACGAGACCATTCTTGATGCTCATATCGCGGCAGATACCGCCGGCGGTACAGTCGTCATCAAAACGCGCCCGGCTGCCCTTATCCTTAACCAGCTCCAGAGCGCCGACCATACCCAGGCTGCGGGTTTCACCGACGATGGGGTGATCGGCCAGCTCCGCCCAGCGCTTGGCCAGGTAGGGGCCGGTGTTATCGCGCACATTGTCGATGATCTTCTCGCCGCGCAGGATATTCAGGGTCGCCAGACCGGCCATACAGGCGGCCGGGTGCGCGGAATAGGTGTAGCCGTGGGTGAACTCGCCGCCCTTGGACTTGACCACCTCAGCCACCCGGTCGCTCACCATGGTGCCGCCCAGCGGGAAGTAACCATTGGTCACCGCCTTGGCAAAGGTCATCAGGTCGGGCTCGAGGCCATAGTAGTCGGAACCGAACCACTCGCCGGTGCGGCCGAAGCCGAAAATCACCTCGTCGACCACCAGCAGAATATCGTACTGAGCGAGCACCTTCTTCACTTCCGGCCAGTAGGTTTCCGGCGGAATGATCACCCCGCCGGCGCCCTGGATCGGCTCGGCGATAAAGGCGGCGATATTGTCCGGACCCAGCTCCTGGATTTTTTCATCCAGGCAACGCGCGGCATAAACACCGAACTCCTCGGGAGACATATCGCCACCCTCACCGAACCAGTAGGGCTGCTGGATATGCGTGATGTAATCCAGGGCCTCAAACTGCTTGTGCATGCCACTCATGCCACCGAGGCTGGCACCGCCGATGGTGGAGCCGTGGTAGGCGTTCTTGCGGGAGATGATGATGCGCTTGTTGGGCTGGTCTTTCAGATCCCAGTAGCGGCGGATCAGGCGCAGGTTGGTATCGTTGGCCTCGGAACCGGAACCGGTGAAGAAGACATTGTTCATGCCCGCCGGTGTAACCTCAGACAGCGCGTCGGCCAGCTCGATGGACGGGATGGTGGTGCACTGGAAGAAGCTGTTGTAAAACGGCAGGGTTCTCAGCTGCTCGTAGATCGCGTCGGCGATTTCGTTGCGGCTGTAGCCGAGGTTACAGCACCACAGGCCGGACATACCATCCAGCATACGGTGGCCGTCGATGTCGGTAATGTAGGCACCGTCGGCATTGGTGATCACCCGGGTTCCCTGCTTGCCGAGGTCATGGAAGTCGGTAAAGGGGTGCAGCAGGTGCTCGCGATCTTGTTGTAACAGTTGAATCTTGCTCATTTCTCGCTCCTGGCTTTCATCAGTCGATGCGCGCCGCGTAGACCGGGCCTCGGCAGGCCACTACGGGGCAACTCCAATTTGTGATCACATTTTAGAGGCGGCCCCGCCGGATGCGCAAGATCTATCGAAGCGGATTTGGGAACTTTAAGATCGGAGGCGCGGTTTCCCCTCCCCCAGAACAGGCCCCAGCATGGACTCCGGGCGCAGCAGCTGCTCCAGCTCCTCTGCCGTCATCAGCTGCTCCTCAATCACCAGTTCCGCCACGCTGCGCCCGGTCTGCAGGGCCTGCTGGGCAATCGCGGAGGTCTTGCCATACCCCAGGTAGGGGTTGAGGGCCGTCACCAGGCCCACACTGCGCTCGAGATAGCCCCGGCACACCGCCGCATTCGCAGTAATCCCGACCACACAGTCGATCCGCAGTGACTCCATGGCCGCACCGAGATAGCGGATAGACTCCAACAACTTGTATCCGATCAGAGGCTCCATCACATTCAACTGCAGCTGCCCCGCTTCCGCAGCCATGGTGATAGCGGTGTCGTTGCCGATCACCGTAAACGCCACCTGATTCACAGCCTCCGGGATCACCGGGTTTACCTTGCCCGGCATAATCGAAGAGCCCGGCTGCTTTTGCGGCAGGTTGATTTCGTTGAACCCGCAATGAGGCCCGGAAGACAGGAGGCGCAGATCATTGCAGATCTTGGACAGCTTGATGGCGGTCCGCTTCAACATGCCGGACAACAGGACAAACCCGCCCATATCCGAAGTCGCCTCCACCAGATCCGCCGCCGGCATTAGCGGGCACGCACTGATTTCCCGCAGGTGCGCGACAGCCCTGTCGCGGTAGTCTGCCTCGGTATTCAGCCCGGTGCCAATGGCCGTGCCGCCAAGGTTGACCTCCATCAGCAACGCCGCCATGTCCTCAAGCCGCGCAACCTCTTCACCGACCGTGGTGGCAAACGCATTGAACTCCTGCCCCAGAGACATGGGTACAGCATCCTGCAACTGGGTGCGCCCCATTTTCAGCACCGACTGAAACTCCACCGCCTTGGCAGAGAGGGCCTTCTGCAACGCACAGGTGGCCCGTCCCAGTTGTCGCAGGCCAAACACCATGGCCAGGCGAAGCGCGGTGGGGTAGACATCATTGGTGGACTGGGACATGTTCACGTGAATATTGGGGTGCAGCTGTTCGTATGCCCCCCGCTCGCAGCCCAACAGCTCCAGGGCGCGGTTGGCGATCACTTCATTGGCGTTCATGTTGGTGGAGGTTCCAGCGCCGCCCTGGATCATGTCCACACAGAATTCACCGTGCAGCTCTCCGCCGATGATCTCGTCGCAGGCCCGCTCAATGGCTGCGGCCTGCGCCGGCTCCAGCTTGCCCGTGTCGCGGTTGGCCCGGGCGCAGGCCTGCTTCACCATCGCCAGCGCGGTCACCAGGTCGGGAAAATGGCTGATGGGAATACCACTGATATTGAAGTTTTCCAGCGCCCGTAAAGTCTGTACGCCGTAGTACGCCACCACGGGCACCTGCCTTTCACCCAGCAGGTCTTTTTCCACGCGATAGCAGCTGGTATCACTCATCATTATTGCCACTCGAAAGAACTGAAAATATAGGGAAAAGCGAGAAAACCGAGAAAACAGTGCCTCTCAAAAGGCAGACTCTCAAAAGGCGCGCCGGCCGCGCGCCCTGAAAAGCGCAATTACTGACGAATACTCACCGTCACAGGCTCGATGGAAAGGCGCACATTGCGGATCGAATACTGATCCTTGGTGCCGGAGCCATAACGCCAGAAACCCTGGCTGTCCGCCGTCTGCTCAAAACGAAACAGCACGCCCGGGCCGTTTTCGGCAAACGCGTAACGCCGCAGCTCATCGGTGTCACGGTTGTCCAGCAGGGAGAAGCCCAGCAGGTGATCGAGGCGCCCGTTGGGAAGCGTCAAACCGGCGCCCTGCTCCGCGGAATACGCGAAGGCCTCGCTGCCAACGGTGGCTGCGCCATCGAGCGTCATCCTGCCGGTGCGCCAGTTGTAGCGGTCACCGGCGCTCAATACGGACACAGAGAGATTTTTCACCGCAAAGCGGGGACTGTCTTTGGCGAAATCCGCCTCCCTGGCATCCACCAGCACCATGGTGCCTGAGCCGAGCACCTGCATCTCTCCGGTACTCAAATCCGCCAGCACCGCGGTGTTTTCATCGATACCGTAACCCCGGCGCAATTCCGCCGCCATTGGCGGCTCCAGCGCGCGAATCAGGCGCCCCAGGCGGCTCTTGCGATCAAAGTGCTGATCCACTACCCCGGCATCCAAAAACGAGAGGCCGCTCGTGACCATCAGGCGGCCGGACTCCTGTGACTGCATTCCGCTGTATTGCTCCGCCCGCGCCTGAGTCAGGGCAGTGAGGGAATCGCCCGCGGCGATCATGGGCGCGCTCATGATGGCGGCACCGGCGCTGGTACCGCCGACCACGGCCCCTTTAGACAGCTGCCGGCGGATGGCGGCCAGCAGTGGCGTATCTGAACCGTCCTCGCGCAGTAAAGTCTCGGTAATGCGGGTCTGGTCACCACCGACAAACCAGACACCACCGACGGTAGTCAATTTCCCGACCACATCGGCATCGTAAGCGCCCTTCTTCCAAGTGCTTTCATCCACCTGCTCTGTGGATTGGTCGTCGCTGACCGCAACGGGCAGAATAAAAACCCGGCCTTCAAACCCGTGGGCGCGCAGATCCCGCTCAAACTGGCGGGCGTAGTGTGCAGGGCGACCGGAAGCAGCCGGTACAATAGCCACATCGGCAAGGCCCGGGGGTATCGCATCGATATATTGGCTATAGATCGCCGCATTGTCGCTGCGCAAAGCGCCGCCCACGATCATCAGCTTGCCAGCGGAATGTCCCTGGCAGGCGACCAATGCGAGAGAAATAAGCACGACCCATTTACTAAACAGTAATTTCATTGTTGTCACTCTTAAACTGCAATACATCTTCTATTCTTTTCTGCGCCACACCAGCGGTTTTCTGTATCCGACAGGGCGGCAAACTGCTGGCGTTCACTCCTCGGCGTACAGCCAAAGTGATTGCGAAACGCCCTGCTGAAATGTGAGGGGGAACTGAAGCCGCTGCGCTTGCCGATCTCCTCGATGCTGAGACCAGAGTGGTGCAACAGATCACGAGCAAGGCAGAGGCGCAGGCCAATGTAAAATCTCGCGGGTAATTGCCCGACAAAGCGCTTGAAGATTCGCTCCAGTTTCTTGCAGGAAATCCCCAGATACCCGGCGATCTCTGCGGTAGTCAGTGGCTCAGTCAGATTATTGCGCATCAATGCCTGGGCCTCGGCCAGAGTTGAGCGATCCGCCACTTCGCTGTGAAAGTGCAGGGTCTTTTCATGCCCCTGCCCGCGCCAGTCCCCCTTCTGCCAGCTCCAGGTCGGCAGCAGGGCATCCAGCATCAGCGGCAGGGATTCTTCATCGGCACAGGTCCAAACGTCATCGTCGCGACTGAAGGCTGTGGCCTCACAGACCTGCGCACGCCCAGACCGCGCCAACAGTCCCCTGAGGGGCTCGGCAAGGCTGACACGGCGGCCATCCAGCAATCCTGCTTCAGCCATGAAAAGCACACCACCGCCAATACCAATGCTGCAGCTGGCCACCCGGGCATGGCGCGCCACCTGCGCCAGCGCCTCGCAGGAGGTGACCTTGTACTCCCGGCCACCACAACAGATCAGTGTCTGCGCCGCCAGTGGCAGCTGCGGAAGAACCTGGGCCTGGACCCTGACCCCATGCTCAGCAGCGACCATTTTGTCCCCACTGCAACTGAAGATCAGTGGCGACTGGCCACCCGCCAGGGTAAACCGCTCCACAAGAACCCCCAGAGCGGACACGGAGAACCCCGGCAGAAGAATAATGGCAACGGAAGATGCAGTGTCCCGCTTCATGATCAGGCGAAGGCTCCCTGAAAGCGCAGTCGACGGTCAAAATACTGCCAGCGCCCCCGGGCCATGACATGCTGGATTTCGAAAGTATCGGGATCTACCAGACTGAGGTCCGCATCCAGCCCGGCAGCTAGCGCGCCTTTGTGGCGGAGGCCAAGAACCTTGGCCGGATTGGTGGTGACCGAACGCAACGCTTTCACAAAATCCAACTGCTCGTCGCGCACTGCGCGGCGGAATTCATCAAACAGGCTGGCCACCGAGCCCACTTCGATATCCTGCAGTGTCCCGTTGTGACAGAAATTCGTCATGGAACCCTGGGCATCCGAGGACATGGTCAGCCGGTCCTCCGCTGCTCCGGACTGCAGAGCCATGCGCAGGGCAGCGCTGGCCCGCAGCTCACCCGTCGCAAGAATCTCAGGCGTGGTGGAAGTGGTGAAGTCAATAAAGCCGCCGGCCCGGGTAAACTCCACGCCGTGGGCCAACAGCTTGTCGTTGCGATTCATATGGGTCGGATAAAACTGACTGATGGGCACATCGGAGGATGCCACCGCATCGAACAGAGGTTGCAAACGCCCTTCGCCGTCACCCACATGAATACTGATCACCCCGCTCTTGCCGCTCAGCAGCCCCGCGACTCGCGCATCGGAGGCGACGCGCACCAGTTCCGCGGTGGAGGGATGGGAGGAACGGTGGTCGGAGATCGCCAGTTCACCGACCCCGATAATGTTGTGCACCAGCATAATGTCGCTGCGCACACTGCCGGTAAGGGTGTTGACCGGAAACTGGTAGGAACCACTGTGCATATAGCAGGACAAACCCTGGGCTTCCAGCGCCCGCGCCTTGCCGTAAAGTTCGTTCAGGGTGCGGGTGGTCGCGTCGGTACCCAGAACGCCGATCACCGTGGTCACTCCGGATGCGAAAGCCTCGCGGGGATCCAGCTCCGGCGTGCGGGAAGCAAAACCACCCTCACCGCCACCACCGCTGATATGCACCAGGGAATCCACCAGGCCGGGAATCAGCCAGGCACCGTCGGCATCCACCGTCTCCCCGATTTCCGGCGGCAGGCTCAGCCCCTGATCGATTTTCTCGATTTTTTCACCCGCAATCAGCACGTCGCAATTGCCGAGATCCCGCGGGGCAAAAACGTGGGCGTTTTTTATTAGAACAATTCTTGACATAAGTACTGCTTAAAATCCCGTTATAGCGGCAACGACAACTGCCACAGAAGCCAGTGTGAACAGCCAGGCCATGAGTGGCAGGGCAAAGCGAACCCAGATACCCCAGTCGAGCCGGGCCGCACCGAGGCAGCCCATCAGCGCCGCTGAGGTCGGCACAACCACATTGCTGAAACCATCGCCCAACTGGAAGGCCAGAACCGCTGTCTGCCGGGTAACACCCACCACATCGGAAAGCGGCGCCATGATCGGCATGGTCAGAGCGGCCTGGCCGGAACCAGAGGTAATAAAGAAATTAAACACCGTCTGGAACACCAGCATGCACCAGGCCGATACGGTGCCCGACACATCCGCCAGCCCCTGGCCCGCCCAGTGCAAAATTGTGTTGAGCACGCTGGGGCTGGTTGGATCATCTCCCCCAAGCAACAGGACAATCCCCTTGGCAAAAGCCACCACCATGGCCGCGGGCAACAGTTGCTGGGCGCCTTCCTTAAACGCTGCCGCCGCCCTGTTGGCGGTGAGACCATTGAGGCCAAAAGCGATTGCTACAATCGCAATCACAATCCCCATGGTAAAAAACTGGCTGGCAATTTCCGGCAGGAAATATTCCCGCTCCACCACACCCCAGATCATCCAGGTAATACCAGCTGCAAAAAGCAGCAGTACCCAGCCATCGCCACGCACCATGGTCTGGATACACTCGAGGGAGTGGCGTTTTTCTCGGTGCACTTTGTCGGATTTAAAAGCCAGGGAAGATTCCGGGTTCTTTCTGACACGCCCGGCGTAGCGCAACGTGTACATAATGAGAAGAGCCGTGGAGACGGCCCAGAGCACCATGCGCGGCACACTGCCGGACATCAGGGGCACATCGGCTATGCCCTGGGCAATGCTGACACCGAAAGGGTTCATCCAGGAGGTGGCGAAGCCCACCTGAGTGGCCACATAGGTTACCAACAGCGCGGTAATACTGTCGTAACCCATTGTGACCAGCAGCGGCACTACGATCAGGGTGAAGGGAATCACCTCCTCTCCCATGCCAAACACGGCACCGCCTGCAGAAAACATCACACAGAGAATCGCCAGGTAAAGACCACCGGCTTCACGGTTTTTAGCAATTACCTGGAATAGCCCGCGTTCCACCGAACCACTGGCAAAAATCAGTCCGAATGCACCGCCGGTGAGCAGAATAAAGGCAAACACACCGATGGATGCGCCCCATTTGGAGCCGGATACCATTCCCTCAAAAGCGAAGTTCAGCAGGCCAATATTGCCGCCTTCGGCAAACACAGCCATGCCCTGAGGATCTTCTGTCACCTGCTGATAAGTGTTCGGGTCCACCACCGTGCGCTCGTTCACCAGCGCGGTTTCATAGGTGCCGGCCGGGATCAGGAAGTTGAGCGCAAAGGCGAGTAGCGCCACAAACAGCAGGATCAGGTAGGTATCCGGCATGGCCCACTTGGGTTCCGCAGATACAGCGTCGTGCTGTTTGGATTCGACTTCAGATGCAGAAGCTTGCATAGAGATACACCAGAGGGAAATTTCTTGTTCAGTCGGCCGGGAGGCGGGGGCCGCTATCGCAACACCCCACCCCGGCTTAGGGACAGCACTTTCAACCTTCAAGCACCGCCCCTTTTTTACAACTGCGCTTTTTTAAAGTTAAAAGGCGTAGCTGTAACGCAGGGTCACGTAGCGACCCATGGAGCTGTGATTGAAGTGATCCACATTGGCACTGGTACCCAGCACCAGTGGCGGCTCTTCGTCCAGCAGGTTGTTGACTCGCAGGCTCGCATAGCTGCCGTTATTGAAGTCACGGCTCAGGCTCAGGTCGAACACTGTCCAGGCATCCACCTCAACCTCGGCGTTGTCGGGCAGACCGACAGCCTCGAGAACACGCGGGGTGGGGTCGTCCTTGTAGCTGTGCGTGTAATTGGCAGCGAGCTGAGCCGACCAGTCCTCGTAGCGCCAGCGCACGGAAGCGTTGGCCAGCCAGCGCGGGTAGGTGTACTGTCCTGCCTCACTGAGCACATCCGCTCCATCGGAAGGCAGTTTATCGAACTCGGTCAGGTAAGTGCCGTCCAGTACAAAGCGCAGGCTACCCCAGTTTTGGGTGTCTAGGTAGTGGGTGAACGCCATATCCACGCCGCTGGTTTTCTGCCAGCCGAGATTTGTCAGTTGGAAATGCGCATCGACAACAAAACCATCGTCATCGACTTCGAGACCAGGCTGACCGGTGGCCAGCTCGCCCTCTCCAACCACCGGGTATTCATCCTCAAGCGCACGCTTAATAAAATCATCCTCCTCAATACCGATCAGGTTTTCGTGTTCGATATTCCAGTAGTCGATTGTCAGCTCGGTGTTGGCGGTAGGCTTGAGCAGGAAGCCGGCTCCCCAGGTAGTGGCCGTCTCCGGCTGCAACTCATCGTTGCTCACCTCCTCGGACAGGAGAGACTCGCCATCCTCATTCTCGTCGCCAGCACAGGCACCCGGGGTCACAGAACAGTCGACGGTGTAGCTGCCCAGCAAGGTGCCGGCACCCACCTGAGCCAGCGAGGGGGCGCGGAAAGAAGTGGACCAGTTACTGCGAAAGATAATCGCATCATTGAACGCGTGGCGCAGCGCGACTTTCGGGTTGGTATCACCGCCGAAGTTGTCGTAGTGGTCATAGCGGAGGGCAAGCTGCAACTCGGTATCCGCGGCCAAGGGGATCATCTGCTCCATATACACGGCCCACTGATCGCGCTCGGCATTGGCCGAAGTGGAGCTGAAACCCAGAATCGGCTCGGGGTTCAGCGTAGTAGACACCGCATCGCCAGACGGGGTGTCCTTGACGCTTTCGCGGCGGAACTCGCCACCGATGGCCACCTGAATAGTGCCTGCGGGCAGCTCTATCCAGGAGCCTGACAGATTGCCATCGATGGCATAGAGTGTGGAAACACCGCTGCGCTTGGCGTCGGTCCGGACATAGGAGTTTACAATATCAAGTTGCTCTGCCTGACCGTCAAAGGGGTTATACCATGCGGTAGTTTTTCCCAACGACTCACAGGTTTCACCTGAATAAGAAGCATCCGCCGGGTTTAATTCCAAATCCCAGCGGTTCACTAGAGTTCCATCGGTACAGAGGTTACCCATCGTGACATTATAAAATGCCTCGGAATTATACAGGCCGGAAATACCCCGCTGCTCTGACTCGCTCCGAGCAACATTAGCAGCCACCTCCCAACCCCAGCCGTTCAGATCACCACGCAGGCCGGAAACTAAGCGGGAGGAGTGACTATCTACTTCTACAGCGCGGGCATCCGGGAATTTTCCCCAGGCATAAATTGGCGAAGTGTAAAACTCACTAAAATCACCATTGCTCGGAAATGAGCTGTCATATGCGGCCTCTTCCACCATGTCAGCTTTCAACTGCTCCGGCCAAAATGGATTCTCTGGATCGAATGGTGCATAAGAAAAATTTGCAGGAGAGCCCGTTCCGCTAGACTGACTGGACTGAACCATAACGGTGTTGAACCATTCAACAGAATCAGTCAACTGGTAATTAAAAGTGCCCACCAAACTAGCACTTTCATATTCATCCTGAGTCGCACTGTATGCGTTGGAGTTGAACTCACAATAGTCGCCCAAACGACCAGACTTAAACTTATCTTCCGGACATCCACCAGCTCCGGGGGATTGGGTCTGGTCGTAATACATAAACTCCATATCGTTAAAGCTTGGATAAATCCCCTGCTGACTCGGGCGAATGGAGTTCGCCGTAATATTCCGATCGCGATCGTACAGGGCATTGCGGGTAAAGAAGTCGGCCACCAGCATGGTGTGGCTGCGCTCGCCTTTGTGCCCCCAGACCCAGTTCAGGTTGTACTTGCCCTCATCGGAACTCGCGGTGGAGTTGCCGTGAGACAGGGTGATCTCACTGCCCTCGAAGTCGTCCCGCAGCACAAAGTTGACCACGCCGGCAATCGCGTCGGCACCATAGGTGGCAGCGGCACCACTGGGCAGCACTTCCACGCGCTCAATAGCCGACAGGGGAATAGCGTTTACGTCGACAAAAGACTCCTGCCCCTTGGCGAAGGAGCTGACGGAAACCCGGCGACCGTTCACCAGCACCAGGGTGGAGGAAGCGCCCAGGCCGCGCAGCGAGACACCCGCCGCTCCGGGAGGGGTGTTGCTGGAAAGCGGGCCTGCGGTGGCGGTGGAGAAAGTGCCGCTGCCCCCGCCAGTCTGGGTCAGCTCCTGCAGCAATTCGATTGGGGAAGTCGCGCCGGAGGCATTGATCTCGTCGCGGCCGATCTGCACAACCTGCACCGCCCCTTCGCTATCGAGGCCTTTGATGTGCGTACCGGTCACCACCACTTCCTCAACGGCCTTATCCGTGGTCTGCGGCACTTCCTGAGCGTATACGCTCCCACTGACCAGCGAGCAGCCGAGCGCCACCCGGATTGCCTTGTAGAGATGAGTTCTCTTATTCATTGTAATTCCCTCGTTGTTGAGACCTTTGGCCATTGATTGATCATTCATGCTGCATTGCGGGCAATGCGGGCTGACAGGTCGGCAAACCGGGACCGGCACAAAGCGCTGCGCCACAGACATACAAAATGCGTATGACAGGCGCAGCTATCCTGTGAGGAATTAATGGCAATAAGAGGGAAAAGGGAAATCCGACTTATAGCTTCCTTGTGCCCGGAGACACGCTCAATACATCAGAGCGTCCGGTCATGCCGAAAGGAAGCTACTCGTCAAACCACTCACTGAGGTGATAGTTGGCGGAGCAGCACTCGATAGCAGTCGTTGTAACCACGTTGCTTGAGTTCATAGCGCTTCAGTTGGCTGGCTTTTTTACTTTGTTGTTTTGTTGTTTTCTTGCTTTCCTACAGGCCTATTTTGTAGGCCCGTATAAACTTATATCTTTTAGACTGATATAAGTACCAAACTCGATCTTTTTTTATCACGCCACAAAAATTCTGTAAACCCCTTCACCCACAGCAAAGAAGTCGGCGGTTCAGCCCCACAAAAACAAAATTATCTTCGGCGCCAGATCGCGAAATGAACCAGGCTTTTGGGGAGGGCTAGTGAAAACCTGTCACAAAAAATAGAGCCGGTTTGGGAGTTCAACCCAAACCGGCTCTGGCGATTTTTCCCCATCAATCAAACTGCGCCTCGCAGCGCAACCTTTTCAGTTCGTGTCGCTCAGCGAACCCGGGATCACTGATAGGGCTGGCTGATGTAGAAACTGCCGCTGCGGCCATCAATGCCAATGCGCGTCGGTGAGACGGTGCTCGCACCAGTCAGGATGTTGTACTGGTCAGACTCGGCCAGCTTGTAACGCAACACATCCTCGTAAATCACCGGGGCACCACAGCTTGCCTGAGTGCGGGAGGTGGAGGCGTCCTCAGCCAGAATGTAGACACTGCCACTGCCATCCACGATTCCCTGGCCGTCGCCGGTAAAGAAGATGGATGTCGCTTCATCCACGCCAATACCGCGTGTGCCAGCGGGCAATCCGGCCATAAAGGCCATCAGCCGCCCCATGCGATCGCGCTCGGCAAAATGCGTATCCACAATGACACGGTTCATCACCGGTGTGCTCAGAAAGCCCGTGGAGATATTACTGTATTCATGGCAAAGGTCCGTAACCGCCTCGGATGAATAGGCGCCGAGAACACCGTCCGGGTCGTAGATATGTTCGGATTGCACCGCCGCCCCCGCCGAAGTACCACCCAGCACACCGCCACGGGCGAGCACCTGATCCAGCGCCGCCTGCAGCTCAGTTCCCTGCCACTGGTTCAAATAATCAGACTGGTCTCCGCCAGAGATCCATACGAACTCCGCAGTGCGCACCGCCCAGGCCACATACTCGCTATTTGCGTGCTGAACACGGTCCACGATCAGTGTTTCCACCGAATCGGCCCCCAGTAGATTGAGCAGATAATCGTTGTAGCCATCGGCTCCCGAGGTGCGCAGCACCACCACATCGCCACCACCGATCAGCGGCTTCACGCGGCGGGTAAAGGCATTATCCACGTCGGTTCCGCCCCCCATTACCAGCAAGCCGCCACCGGACTGGGCAACACAAATATCAGCGGCATTGCCAATCAGCGAGCTGGTCAAACCACCGGGCTTTGTCGGCCGGGCGCCCTGGTCACAGCTGCCGCCGGAACTGCCACCCCCAGTATCGCTACCCCCAGTATCACCGCCATCGTCGGCAGCGGGGACTCCTGCCACATTCAGGGTGTAAGCGCCCTGCCCCCGGTAACGGGACACTTTCAGGGTGTACAGGCCGGCTCCATCCACCTGCACACTGGCAGCCTCGGGTACGCTGCTGGTTTCCGCCGCGTACAACTGTTGCTGGGGATCGTACAGATACCAGTCGAAATCATTGCCGCCATCATGATCGAGAGCGACCGTCAGGCTGGCCGCCTCATTCACATCAAAGTAATACCAGTCCTGATCCCGCTTGCTGTCAATGTCTGCGCTAACCGGCAGGGATGAACAGATGGGGCCATCGGCATTTCCCTCGGCATTATTGGATTCAGATTCCTGGGAGATACAGGCCAGCGCTCCGTGGCTGGCCATGGCGAGGGCAAATATCAGCAAACTTTTTCTCGGCATGGTGACTCCTTGATGTCCTTGCCCGGCTCATGAACCGGGCAGTTTTTTATCATCAAAGGTTACCCGCTTTGCGATCCGCCGCAGTGGCCCGACCGGCGCAACGTCGCAAACAGGCAAGTTGCCGGCGCAAGAAGAACATTTCAGAGATTTTTGTGCAGGATCTTCCGAGGCTAGCGGGTCAGTAACCCGCTAAAGGCCACAGCCAAGGGCATCCACCAACATATGCAGTACAAGCCCGATACCGAGCAATCGCACCGGCAGCCAGGGCAGGAACATCATTGCCCCATAGAGTGAGATGGGCAGCATGGTGTGCAGAGGGTAGGCATTGATGGCGCAGTTGGTCGGAGTCTCGGCCGCGGCAAAAAAGAGTCGGTCCAGAGCGACAAGGTTGGCCGCCAACATGATCAGGGCGGCACGCATCCATATTTTGCGAAAAAAAATCCAGGCAACCGCAACCGGTGCGCCCAGGTGAAGTATCCAGGCCAGTACAGCGGGCATCAGAGCAACTCCTCGGCAGAAATAGAACCAAGGCCTTCTTCGATATCCTGGCGCACCGCTGTGCGCACGCTGGCCGGATCACCGGAGGCGATGGCTTCGATCAAATCCTGATGTCGATCCGGCAGCTCCTGCACCCCAAACCGCTGGAATACCAGATGTTGCAGCGGCGCGGTCTGCAGCCACAGACTTTCAATCAGGGAAAGAATGATGTGTGGGTTACCCAGCCTATACAGGGTGAAGTGGAATTCCAGGTTGCCGGTGACGTACTCCTGAATATCCTTTTGCTCCAGCGCCTTGCTCACCCGCTCATCGAGTTGACGCAACAGCTTGAGCTCCTCCGGGCCAACGAATGGCAGGGCCTGCTCCGCAGCCTGGCACTCCAGAGCCACCCGCGCGCTACAGATCTCAGCCAGTTTCTCCGGTGTCATGGTGGGCACGGTAACCCGGCGCGTGTCCGAGAGCTCCAGAGCCCGCTCCGAGGTCAAGCGGCGCAGTGCTTCGCGCACCGGCATCGGGCTGCAATCCAGCTCAGAGGCCAGGCCGCGAATGGTAATGGCATGGCCGGGCAGAAACTTGCCACGCAGAATCGCATCCCGCACCTGATAGTAAACCCGCTCCTGGGTAGTGCGGTACTCTTCCTGCGGGACACTGAATTCCTGCGATACGGTCATGCGGCGCTCACTTTTGGCAATCGATGGAGAACATCGTCGGCTCCCACTTCAATCATGTGGTCGGTAATCGCACCAGTTTGCCACATCTCGTAAAAATCCTCTGCAACCCGCCGGCTCATATCCACCACCGTATTCCAATATTTGAGGCGTTCGTCGGTAGTCAGGCGGGCAAAATCGTCCCGATCCGGGATCTTGCCGTAGGGCAGCGAGGCCACAAAACCGGGAGAGGGGGCGACCAGCAGCGTATCCGCCATGGCGCCACCGCGCACCCAGCGCCAGGTGAGGCTCTTGTCAAACCAGCCCGGCACCATATAAGGGAAGAAATGCGGGTAGAGCGACAGGCCCGGTGGGCGCTCGAAACCGAGGTCAAAGTGGTAGTCGGTAATACCGCCATCGCGGTAATTGCCCCGGGGCGCCCCATGGGGGTCGCGGATGCCGGCCATCACCAGTGGGATAGACCCGCTGGCGAGCACCGCGGAACTGACATTCTCTTTAGTGAGACTGACATCGATCGTGCGCAGATTGCGAAACCGCACCCGGGATTCGGCCCCCGCGTGAAACACCACGCGATCCCAGAAAGCGCTGAGGCTGTTGCGCGTCAGCGCATTGGCCAGCGCCGATGTCAGCAGCGCCGGGGCCAGCAAGGTCCGCCGCTCACTGGCCAGAGGGCCACGACCGCGAACGGTCACAAAATGACTTTGCCAGACCGGGTTGCCGGCTACCTGGCGGGCCCCGTCCTGGTCGAGCACAGCCTGCAGCATTCTGCCTGCGGTTGCGGTGATCTCCTCCGGAGTCGGCCTGCCGGAATCATAGACCTGATTGACATAGCCGTGCTCCAGGCGCTCCAGAGCCGACAGGGCATCCTCCATGGCGTAACACAGGTTGCGAAAACTGCCGATTGAGGAACCCAGCGTGGCAATGGGCTGCTGCCTGTTGTGGAAGAATTCGCCGATCAGCACCCGGTCGAGCTGGCTGATAACCAGCCATTTGGGGCCACCGGAAGCGCCGATCAGCGTGGAAAACTGGTCCGGGTGCAGGCCCTCTTCGCGGATGCGACGGGCGGCATTCGCGCCCGCCAGCAGGACGCAGGTAGGTTTTTTCACAGGAACTCTCTAGGTCTCTCTAGGTCCGCCTAGTTTGGCGCGGCGGCTTTGACTTTATTTGATCGATATCTATCGCTATCTAACGTCGTCGCCGCGCCAGCTGATTTTTTATAAGGTCTTGCCATACCGGTCATGGCAGGCGCGCGCGCCTGATGGGCATGGTGTGCGGGGCACACCCCGCCCGGTTACCACTCGCCAGTGTTCTCCATGGAAGCCCAGGGCTCCTGCGGCTCCAGCGGCTCACCCTTTTGCAGCAGCTCGATGGAAATACCGTCCGGCGAGCGCACAAAGGCCATGTACCCGTCACGGGGGGGACGGTTGATGGTCACGCCCTCGTCCATCAGCCGCTGGCAGATGGCGTAAATATTATCCACACGATAAGCGAGGTGGCCAAAATTGCGCCCGCCACTGTAGCTTTCCGGGTCCCAGTTGTAGGTCAGCTCCAGCAGTGGCGCGCGGTTCTCGCGGGCGGCCTCCGCATCGCCGGGAGCTGCCAGGAATATCAGACTGAAGCGCCCCCTGTCGTTGTCCACACGGTTGACTTCCTGCAAGCCGAGTTTTTCGCAGTAGAACTTGAGAGATTCCTCAAGATTGGCGACACGGACCATGGTGTGTAGATATTCCATCGAACAACTCCTATATCGAACAACTACCAAATCGAACAACCACTAAACAAAGGCTAAATCGGCTATGGGCAAATCATCATCAGGGCAAATCCACCAGCCCACAGGGCGAAGCCCTGCGATTATAGTGAGGCAGAGACTACAATCGCCGGGGCAGGTTACCTGAGTACACCTCCGGAGCACAGATTCCGGAGCACAGATTCCGGAGCACAGATTCCGGAGCACAGATCACAGGCCTCAAATGGCGGACCACAATAAAAGTTCAGCGCAGCGGATACCAGCACCCAATGTACCAGAAATACTATCGAGAATTTCTTCAGGCCACGGCAGCGGCTGCGGATGCGCCCTACCCCAGCCTGCATATGGCCTGCCACTCCCACCACTTCTGGCCCGATGTGACCCGCGAGGCCCAGTTGCAGTACTGGCGCGACGCCGCAGAGCACGCCGACAGTAAATGGGATCTGATCTTCGGCAGCAAAATACCCGATTGGCAACGCGCGGTGGCGCAGACATTGAAACTGCCAGACCCCGAGCGCATCGCCATCGCACCCAACACCCACGAGCTGGTCTACCGCCTGATCAGCGCCTTCGACCCGGCAAGGCCTCTGCGAATCCTGACCACCGACGGCGAATTCTACAGTTTTGCCCGCCAGCTGCAGCGGCTGGAAGAGGAAACCAATGTAGAAATTACCCGAATCCACCAGCAGCCCTTCGACAGCCTGGCCGAGCGCTTCGAGCAGGAATTGCACCGCGGCGACTACCAGTTGGCCTATGCCAGCCAGGTATTTTTCGGCTCCGCGGTGGTTTTCCCGCGTCTTTTGCAGATCGCCGCCAACAAACCCGAGCGCACCGAGTTCGTGATCGACGGTTACCACGGCTTCTTCGCCCTGCCCACCGACCTGAGCGCGGTCGCCGACAAAGTGTTCTACACCGCCGGCTCTTACAAATACCTCGGTGCCGGCGAGGGGCTCTGCTTTATGAGCATGCCGAAAAACTGCCGCCTGCGCCCCCGCAACACCGGCTGGTTTGCGGAGCTGGCAGAACTGGAAAACCGTGCCGACCGTGTGGGCTATGCGGACAACTGGCTGCGCTTTGCCGGAGCTACCATGGATTACTCGGCGCTCTACCGGGGGCTCGCGGTCATGCAACAGTTCGCCGGCGACGGCGTGACCGTCGACAAGATCCATCAGTATGTCCAGGCGGCGCAGCAGCGCTTCCTCAACACCATGGACAATGCCGCCCACCCGCTGCTGAAGCGCGATAATCTCGTTTATCATGACCTGCACAGTGGCCACGGCCATTTCTTCACCTTTGATTGCACCACTGCGGAGCAATCCGCACAGCTGCAGGAGGAACTGCGTCAAAGGGGCGTGCTGTGTGATCGACGCCAGCGCCTGCTGCGGCTGGGCTTTGCCATCTACCACGGCGAGCATGAAGACTACCGGCAAGTATTTGGTTGATTGGCAAATCGGGTGGATCGGCAAATACCGCGCTCAGCTGCCATTCAGATTGCGCACCTTAGGATGCGCTCACTCGACCCGGCCATGGGGTCCGCAACACAAAAAGGAAGGTCATATGAAGATGGTAAAGATTCCGCTGACAGCTCTGCTGGCCCTCGCACTGGTGGCCTGCGGCAACGACACGGCGCCGGGCAACAACGGCACCCTGGTGTCCATCTCCGCCCGGGGCGAAGCCACCAGCGTGCCCGATGTGGCCGGCCTTAGCGCCGGGGTAGTCACCGAGGCCGAGGACGGCGACGATGCCATGAAGGCCAACGCCGAGCAGATGGAGAAAGTGATCAAGGCCATCCGCAAGGCGGGTATTGACGAGAAAGATATCCAGACCACCGGGATCAGCCTCACACCGCGCTATGTGTACCCACCCAGTACCGCCGGCGCCCCCAATCGCCCCGGCCGCACCCTGGTGGGCTATACGGCCAGCAATACGGTGAGCGTGAAAGTGCGCCAGATCAGCAAGCTGGGTGATGTGCTGGCGGCGCTCACTGCAGCCGGTGCCAACCAGATCTACGGTCCCATGCTGGAAATCGGCGAACCTGAACCGGTACTGGCAGAGGCCCGCGAGCAGGCGCTCGATAAGGCACAGGCGCGGGCACACACCTATGCAAAGGCTTTGGGCATGAAAGTAAAACGCATCGTGAGTATTTCCGAGACTGGCAGCGGCGGTATGCCGCGCCCGATGATGCGGATGCGCGCCGAGATGGCGACGGCGGATGCCAGCGCGCCGGTCGCAGCGGGGGAGAACACCCTGTCGGTCAATCTCGAGCTGGTGTTTGAACTGGCGAAATAAAGACTTACAGCAGCCTGCCAGCAAAAACAGAAACGGCGCCCTGTGGCGCCGTTTCTGTTTTCAATCACCGCAGGCCAGTAGCGACAGTACCCTGTGTTTATCCTGCTGCTACCCCTAGCTTTATCCCTGCTCTTATCCCTGCCCTTATCCCCGCTCCGCTCTTATACCTATTCCTGTCGTATTCGCGCTCCAGCCGTATTCGCTCTCCAGGCTTATTCGCACATGCCGGCTCTGTTTCGTTAGTCCCCGGCCCGCAGCGGCTTAAACACTTTCCCGCCTTTCATCACGAAGCGCACCCGCTGCAGCGCGGAAATATCCTGCAGAGGGTCGCCTTTGACGGCGATGATATCCGCGTGCCTGCCGGGGGCGATACTGCCGAGCTGGTCCTCGGCATTCAGCAGCTGTGCGGCATTCCAGGTGGCGCTGCGGATGGCGTCAGCCGGGGTCATGCCGGCTCTCACCATCAGCTCGAATTCGCGCCCGTTGTCCCCATGCCGGCTGACGCCGCTGTCGGTGCCGAAGGCAATCTTCACACCGCGCTTGTAGGCTTCCGCGAAGGTGTTCTGGATCTGCGGGCCGATGGTGGCGGCTTTGCTCCTCACCACCTCCGGGAAAAAACCGTCCACGGCGGATTTCTCCGTCACCCACTCTCCCGCCAGTATGGTGGGCACATACCAGGTGTTGTGGCGCTTCATCAGGTCCATGGTTTCGCTATCCATGTAGGTCCCGTGCTCGATGGAATCCACCCCGGCGCGGATCGCCCGCTCCATGCCCTCCTTGCCATGGGCGTGCACTGCCACGGTAAAGCCATAATCCTTCGCGGTTTTGACGATGGCCTCCAGCTCATCAGGCATAAACTGCGGATTCTGGCCGCTTTTGGCGACACTGAGGACTCCGCCGGTGGCGGTAATCTTGATCAGGTCGGCACCATCCTTGTAGCGCTGCCGTACAGCCTGGCGGGCACTATCAGAGCCGTTGACCACCCCCTCGGCCGGCCCGGGACTACCCATCAGGGACTGGCGGTGGCCGTTGGTGGGGTCAGCATGCCCGCCGGTTGTCGCGATCGACTTGCCGGCGGTGAAGATCCGCGGCCCAGCGATGGTCCCGGCATTGATGGCGTTGCGCAGGCTCACGGTGACGTTGTCCCGGTCCCCCAGATCCCGCACCGTGGTGAAGCCGGCCTCCAGGGTTCGGCGGGCGGTATCGGCACCGCGCAGCGCATAGTCAGCGGCATTCCAGGTAAAGGTTTCCGTATAGGTGCGCGGGCCGAATTCATAGGCCAGATGGGTGTGCATATCCATCAGGCCCGGCAGCACCGTATATCCCCGCAGGTCAACAAGACGCTCCCGCGCCCGCTTCGCAAACCCCGCCTGAACCGACTGGATGCGCCCATCGGCAATATGAATCGTCCGCCCCGGCAGCAGCTGGCCGCGCTCACTATCAAACAGCTGGCCGGCGTAGATGGCGATCTCTTCAGCACCGGCAAAAGCGGCCGGCAAAGAGACACAGGCGGACACCAGCAGGGAGAAAAGGCGAACGCGCAGGCGGCGCTGATTGGCATTTGTTGTCATTGTGGGAGGCCCGGGGCTGACATAAGTTTTGCGGTAGCTCTGCAGCTGCGATGATAAGCAGCAGCGATGATAAAAAGCCGCAATCAGCCTGGCTGGCGCGGCAAAAGCCCTACAATCTACCGCAATCGCGGAGGGGAGAGAAAGCCCAATGAAAATCTACGAGTTCGCCCAGGCCCCCAACTGCCGTCGCGTACGGATGTTTCTCGCGGAAAAAGGCATCGATATGGACTATGTACAGGTGGACATTGGCAAGGGCGAAAATCTCAGCGAGGAGTTCCGCCGCCGCGACCCCAACGCCAAGGTGCCGGTACTGGAACTGGACGACGGCACCTGTATCGCCGAGTCCGTGGCCATTAAGCGTTATTTCGAAGAGCTGAACCCCGAGCCCGCCCTGTTCGGCCGCGACCCTCTGGAGAAAGCCCTGGTGGAAATGTGGGTGCGCCGGGGAGACCTCAACCTGATGCTCAATGTGGGCATGTGTTTTCAGCACACCACCGGTTTCTTTGCCGACCGCATGACTATTTTTTCAGATTTTGGCGAGGAGAGCGGCAAAAAGGCCCTAGAGTTCTTCTCCGTGCTGGACCAGCACCTGCGGGAAAACCAGTACCTGGTGGGCGACTACTTTTCGGTGGCGGATATCGGCATGTTTTGCGCGCTGGATTTCGGCAAAACCGTCAAGCTGCGCCCGGACGCGGAGCGGCACCCCAACCTGCGCCGCTGGCGCGATGCCATCAGCGCGCGCCCCAGCGCCGCGGCCTGAACCCGTTACCTAGTCCAAATATCTGGCCCAACTACCTAAACCCGCTGCCTGGACCCGCCACCTGAAGCGCTGCGGGATTGCGAGGCAGCCAACACGTACCAGTGTGGTTAATGCATCCAGCGGCGGTTAGCGGAAGCGCTTGCCGCCGCGGATATCCGCCGCTTCTGGTGCTGATGTTTTCCGGTAATCAGTCGCGGTCTTCTGCGGTACCGGCGGAAACCGCATCGGCGGGCAAATCGGAAATCTCCGGGCGGCGCCGGCGACGGGTTTTGGCCGGCACCATGCCGCGCATGGCTTCCAGCTTGCCAAAACACAACAGCTTGTCGTTGGCCTCCAATACGCGATCCGGCTTGGGGTTGGGAATCACCTTGGTCCCCCGGTAGAGGGTCAGTACATTGATATCGTGTTCGTACAGCTCGGTGCCGCGTATGGTTTTCCCGACAAATTTCGAGCCTTCCGGAATATAGATCTCACTGACCCCGTAGCCCTTGCTGACCGTCAGCCGCTGGCGCACGTCGATCTCGGGGAAGTCCACCTGCGCGGCGATATATTCGATAACAGCCCCGGCGACATCCAGCCCGGTGCAGGTTTCTATCCCCTCGAGGCCCGGAGAGGAATTGACCTCCATGATCTGCGGGCCGCTATTGCCCTCCAGCATGTCCACCCCGGCAACCTGCAGCCCCATGATCTGGGTGGCGCGCACCGCGGTTTGAACGTACTCCGGGGGCAGCTCGACCCGCTCGGCGATGCCACCGCGGTGCACATTACTGCGGAATTCCTGCCCCTGCGCCACCCGGCGCATGGCGGCAACGACACGGTCCCCCACCACGAAGGCACGAATATCCCGGCCCTTGCTTTCAGCGACGAATTTCTGGATCAGAACATTCTGCTTCTGGCTCTGCAGCAGTTCGATGATGGCCTCCGCCTGCTTGACGGTGTCCGCCAGCAGCACGCCGATACCCTGGGTGCCCTCGATCAGCTTGATCACCACTGGTGCGCCGCCGACCCGCTCGATCGCCGGCAGCACATCGCGCTTGCTGTGCACAAAGGTGGTCCGCGGAATGCCCACATGGTGCCGGCTCAACAGCTGCAGGCTGCGCAGTTTGTCACGGGAATTGTTGATGCCGTGGGCGGTATTCGCACAAAACACGTCCATTTCCTGGAATTGCCGCACAACCGCGGTGCCGTAATAAGTGATAGACGCGCCGATGCGCGGCAACACCGCATCGAAATCTTCGATCTGCTTCTGGCGGTAATACAGATCGGGGGCGCCGCGCTCCAGGTCGATGGCAAACTTGATGGTATCGAGCACTTCCGCATCGTGTCCGCGATTGCGGGCGGCCTCTATCAGGCGCGCAGTGCTGTAGCAACCGGGGCTTCTGGAGAGGATCGCGAGCTTCATAGGGGATCACCTTTGTTCATGCGGCTTATCGCTGGTCCGCTGAGCGAGGCAACGGAGCCGGAAAAATATCTGTGCAGGCGCCGGGCCTGGGACCTGCACTTAAACTGCTCAAACTGCGCCAATGCGGATCGCGCGCGCCAGTAGCTGCACCACCATACTGCCCCCCTCGCCGCGGGCTTTTCAATCGCGGCTGGCGGCATATTTTACGCGAGTGCAGTGTCTGGCCTCTGCACAAACGGTCGCACGGCCAGTCGTGCCGCGCACAATACCCGCACACGGCTGCGAGTCAATGCGCTGGATCACTTGCGGCCCAATTAATGCTTGTTCGCGTCGAGCACCTGTACCGGCCCAATCCCCAGAGCCTCGATTTGCGGGCGGATTTTCTCCAGGTCGCCCACTATCACCCAGGTAAACTGCCCCGGCGCCAGGAACTCACGAGCCGCGGCCATCACCTGTTCCTCGTTCAAGGCGGCCACGCGCTGCGGGTAGCCGGCGATATACTCCGGCGACAGCCCCTTCTGCAGCTGCCAGCTGATGCCGGAGAGCAACTGGCCCTTGGTTTCATAGGCCGCGCCCTGTTTGAGTACCTCGTCGTCGCGGTAATCCCGCAGCTCCTGCGCGGTGATCGGGCGCTTGCCGAGAAACTCGCGATACTCGCGCAGCAATTCCTGCACCGCTGCCGCGGTCTTGTCGGTCTGCACCGGGGCGAACAGCAGGTAGGGCCGGTTCCCCTCGGTATCCACCGCCATGGCCTGGGCGCCATAGGACCAGTGCTTGTCCTCGCGCAGGTTCATATTGACCCGGGAGGTGAATTTGCCGGCGATCACCGCGGCCATGGCATCGAAAGCCTCGGCGCCGGCTTGCTGCCACGGCGGCAGCAGCAGCCCGGCGAGAATGTAACTCTGTTCGGCACCGGGGCGGTCCAGCAGGAATATCCGCGGCTTTTCCGGCCTCGCCACCGCCGGCAGCGGGATTGTCTTCAGCGGGGTCTCAGGCGCGCGCCAGTCCCCCAGCACCTCGTTGAGCATCGGTTCCAGTTGTTCACGGGTCACATCCCCCACCACCGCCAGGGTGGCATTGTCCGGGCGCACCCAGCTCTGGTGAAAAGCCTGCAGGTCCTCCCTGCCGATGGCCTTGACCCCCTCTACGGTGCCGGAGCCTGTGAGTGGCGCGCCGTAGGGGTGATCCTCGCCAAAGAGCAGCGGCGGCAGCTCGCGCAGGGCCAGGCCCTGGGGGCGGGCTTTTTCCTGTGCGATGGCATCGATGCGGTTGGATTTCACCCGGGCCAGATCCTCCGCCGGGAACTGGGGCCGCATGACCACATCGGCGAACAGTTCCAGAGAGGGTTTCAGTTGGGTGGTGAGCGCACTCAGCCCGATGGTGTTGTAGTCCAGCCCGCTGCCTGCGGAGATGGAGGCACCCAGCTCCTCCTGGCGAGCGCTGAATGCCAGGCTGTCGTAATTTCCCGCACCCTCGCTGAGCATCCGCGCCGCGATAGAGGCCAGCCCCGGTTTGGCGCCATCGGCCGCGGCGCCACTGCGAAACTGCAGGTTCAGAAATACCGCCGGGGTGTCGCGGCGCTCCGCCAGCACAACCCGCAGGCCATTTTTGAGGGTGAACGCCTCCTGCTGCGGCAACTCGAGTTCCACTGTTTTGTCCACCGCCGGCAAGCGGCTGCGGTCGGCCCCCTCCGGCGCCACGCTGTATGCCATTTCCGGCTGAATCACCAGTGTGTAGCTGTCCTCGCTCAACCAGCGCCTGGCGGCGTTCTGAACCTCACTGGCAGTGACACGGGCATAGCCTTCAAGGCCGGACACCAGCGCGCCGGGGTCGCCGTAGTAAAACTCGGAGCGCGCCAGAATATCGGTCTTGCCACCAAACCCGCCCACCTTTTCCAGGCCTTTGACCAGGCCGGCAAACTCGCTCTGCTTGATCCGTTTCAGCTCCTCCGCACTGACACCCTGGCGGGCAAATGCCTGCAGTTCGCCGTCCAGCAGTGTCTCCACCTTCTGCACCGGTACGCCCGGCTTCACATCCACCATCAGGATGATCTGCCCGGCCAGCTGGCGCCCGTAATAAAAGGCGCTGACACTGGTGGCGACCCGCTCATCGCGCACCAGCCGCCGGTACAGCAGGGAGTTCTTGCGATTGGCCAACAGGGAGGTCATCAGCTCCAGTGCCTTTTCCTCCTCGCTGCCGACCGCCGGCACGTTCCACACCCGGTAGATCCGTGTCTGCGGCACCCGATCAAACATGACCTCGCGCTTCGGCCCAGATATCGGCGCCGGCCAGTTCTGCACTCGCGGCGGCACCGCGCTGCTGGGAATATCGCCGAAATACTTGCGCGCCTTGGCCATCGCTTCTTTGACGGTGATATCACCGGCGATGACGAGGATGGCATTGGCGGGCTGGTAGTATTCTTCAAACCACTGCTTCACATCCGCGAGGCTGGCATTATCCAGATCATCCATGGAACCGATGGTGGTCCAGGAATAGGGGTGATGCGGCGGAAAGGTGCCGCGCGCGATGGCCTCAAACGCTCGTCCGTAAGGGGCGTTTTCCCCCTGGCGCTTTTCGTTTTTCACCACGCCGCGCTGTTCGTCTAAAACCTCCTGAGTGATGGCGCCACTGAAGTGCCCCATGCGATCGGATTCCATCCACAGGGCCATGTCCACCGCCCCTTTGGGCACCGTTTCGAAATAATTGGTGCGGTCGCTGTTGGTTGTGCCGTTCATATCCGTGGCACCGGAGCGCTGGAAGGGCTCGAAGTATTCGCCGGGAAAGTTTTCCGAGCCGTTGAACATCAGGTGCTCGAACAGGTGGGCAAAACCGGTTTTACCGGGCTTTTCGTCCTTGGCGCCCACCTTGTACCAGAGGTTGATGGCAACCACCGGCGCCTTGGGGTCCTCATGCACTATGACTGTCAGGCCGTTATCCAGCTTTTCCCGGTGAAAGGGGATGGCAATTTTCGGCGCCTCAACAAAGGCATCGTCAATACTGGCGGCGGCCTTACTGCTGGCAGCGGCTTCGCGGTCCACCGTCAGAGCGCGGTGCGTCTCCTCTCCACCGCGCTCGCCACCGCAGCCAGCCAGCAGCGCCATTGCCACATAAGTCAGCGCGGCCACAGAAGTCAGAGCGGAGGTTTTGACCATGTGCTTTTCCGGTAATGGATGATGAAAGTCCCGCGGGCAGTGTGATCCTTTGCCAACTAGCCATGCAGCAGCGGTTGAGCCCCCGTTTATCTCGCGGTCCCGGTTATTTCGGCTGTACGCAATACTGTAGGGAGGCATGCCGGCTGACGGACCATCGACCGGCTAAGTGTAGAAGAGCCACCTGAGCGGGGCGGCGGGGCTGGGGCGCACGGCGCTGAATCGGCGAGCGGCCAAGAAATAGCCCTGTGCGACTGGCTAGCCTCCGGTTTATGCACCTGTGTTTATGCACCTGTGTTTCTGCCTAACTATCAGCCGGCCTGTGCAACTGATGCCGGTGAGCGTGCGCGGAAAACCCTGTTGCGGGCAACCAGCTCAGCGCCACAGCCGTCTACCAGTTCCCAGTTCCCAGTTCCCGCACCCAGCTCACGCATCGCCTAACCAGAACCCACGCAATGCCTGCAGATAGTGGCGACAGCGCACTCGTCACCGGGGGTGAGCCGGCGGGATGGCCGGCCGATCCTGTCGCGCCATCAGGCCGCCGCGGAGTTCGCCTTTAAGGTGTCTTCGTGGCCAAAGCGCTCCTCGGCGACACGATCAGCCACGTGCGCGGTGGTTTCGCCGCTCGCCTCGGCGCGCTCGAAGACTTCCCGCAGGGTGCTGCCAATACGGTCGATGTGCGCTTTGACTTCGGCCGGGTCGTAGCACCCGCCCGCATCGCGAGCGCCCTGTTGCTGGTAGTAGACGTCGATGATGCCGCCGGCATTGATCACGTAATCCGGCGCGTAGAGGATGCCCTTGCCGCGCAGCACTTCGGCATGGCGCGCCTCTGCCAGCTGGTTGTTGGCGGCGCCGGCGATGGCGCCGACCTTCAGTCGGGCGATGGTGTTGTCGTTGAGGATGGCGCCCATGGCACAGGGGGCGAACAGGTCCGCTTCCACATCGAAAATCTCGTCGGCAGCCACCGCCGTGGCACCCAGCTCATTTACCGCGCGGTCGATATTGTCCTGAAAGATATCGGTCACAAACAGCTCGGCACCGGCGTCCTTCAGCAGTCTGGCCAGGCGGAAGCCCACGTTGCCAACGCCCTGCAGTGATACTTTGAGCCCCGCCAGGTCGGTCTTGCCCCAGCGGTGCTCCACGGCGGCTCGGAGGCCCACAAATACGCCGTAGGCGGTTGAGGGCGAGGGGTCGCCGCCGTGTTCGGAGCCCTCGACCACACCGGAGACATAGCGACTGCGCTCGCTGATCACGCGCATATCCTCGACACTGGTGCCGGAGTCCTCGGCGGTGATATAGCGCCCGCCCAGGGTATTGAGGAAGTCGCCCATGGCGCGCAACAATTCCGGGGATTTGTCCTTGCGCGGGTCGCCGATAATCACCGATTTGCCACCACCGAGCTTGAGGCCGGCCATCGCGGATTTATAGGTCATACCGCGGGAAAGACGCAGCACATCGTTGAGGGCTTCGCCGTCATCGGCGTAGGGCCACATGCGGCAGCCGCCCAAAGAGGGTCCCAAATTGGTGTTGTGCACCGCAATAATCGCCTTCAGCCCGCTTTTGGCGTCCTGATAAAAAGCAACCTGTTCGTGCTTGTCATAGGCGGGATGGGAAAAAATACTCATGCTATGTTCCTTTCCGGATACCGGTTCTCCAGCTGGCCAGCTGCCACAGCCCGTTTTCTGACCCTGGCGGAAAATAAGATTATATCCACCCCGCCCATATGGGCTTTGCGAATTTTGCTCGGCACAGGGAAACCATAGCGAAACCATCACACCATATGGGTTTTATTAGGACAAATAATCACAAAGAAAGGGGGCAGACATTACAGTCACACTCTTCCCTTTGCGCGGTCCGGCTGTCACTGGCCCCGTCTCCATGGTCTGGTAGAATCCGCGCCCATTATTGACCCTAACGATGACTCCCGACCCTTAGAGATTGCCCAATGCTGAATGCCGATGCCCTCAAGCAACTGAACCAATTAAAGACCGATATCCGCTCCTCCAAGGAATTTGCCGAGGGCCGGGTGCGGGGCAGCAACGGCAAGTTCGGCTTTGTCACCCTGGACGATGGGCGTGAGGCTTTTCTCGCGCCGGCGGAGATGGAACGCGTCTTCCCCGGAGACCGGGTGCGCGTCAGCCTGAACGAGGAAGAGAAGGGCAAGCTGTCTGCAGAACTGGACGCACTGCTGGAGAGCGAACTGCAATATCTGGTGGGCGAGTATATCCAGCGCGGCCAGGGCCACTTCGTGCAACCCAATATGCCCGGCTTCAACCGCTGGATATTCCTGCCGCCGCGCGCCCGCGGCAAGGCCCAGCCGGGGGAATTTATCGCCTGCACCATCAACCGCCACCCCTTTAAGGATGGTCGTTCCCAGGCCAAAGTCGACGCCGTCATCGGCAAGCCCGACATGCCCGGTATCGAGCACGCCTACGTGGTGGCGCAATACCGCCTGCCGGAGGCCTTCAGCAGCGCCGCGCTCGCGCAGGCAAAAGAGATCGAAAGCCAGCTGGCGGCGGTTACCAGCCAGCGGCAGGACCTCTCCGCGCTCGGCTTTGTCACCATCGATGCGGAGTCCACCCGCGATATGGACGATGCCCTGGCGGTGACCGCCGGCGACAACGGCTGGACCCTGCACGTGGCCATCGCCGACCCCTCCAGCCTGATCGATCCCGCAAGCCCCCTCGACAAGGAGGCCTTCCAGCGCGCCCACAGCCAGTATCTGCCCGGTGAAACCCTGCCGATGCTGCCCCGCGAGCTGTGCGAACATCAGTTCTCCCTGCTCGCCGGGGAACTGCGCCCGGCGCTGGTGCTGCACGTCGAGGTCAACAGCGACGGCAGCCTCGGTGAAAGCCGCTACGAATTTGCCGCCATCCGCTCCCAGCACAAGCTGAGCTACAAGCAGGTGGCGAAGTTCCTCGACGGCAATGAGGCTGGCGAAACCGATGCGAATGGGGAGACGAATGAGAGTGCGGTACCGGGCGAACAGCAGGAGAGCCTGCGCAATCTGGCCGCCATGTCGGCGGCCCGCGCCGCTTTCCGCGCCGGGCACTCCCTGACCATGGAAGACCGGCCGGATTACGTCATCCACCTGAACGAACAGCGCAAGATTGCCAGTATCGAAAAACTCGAGCGCAATGTCGCCCAGCGCATCGTCGAGGAGGCCATGCTGGCGGCGAATATTTCCATGGGGCAGAAGCTGGCACAGCTGCAGCAGGGCTGCTTCTCCGTACACCTGGGTTTCCGCGAGGAGCGCATGGGTGAAGTGCGGAGCCTGCTGAAGGAGCTGCTGCCGGAACACGCGGAGAAGGATCTGCACCAGCTCGACAACTACCTGGCACTGGTGAAGTACCTGGAAAGCCACGACGAACCGCAGATGCACAACCTGCTCGCCGTTTTAAAGCGCATGCTGCGCCCGGGCCAGCTGGCCAATATCCCCGGCGCCCACCTAGGCCTGGGACTCGAATCCTATGCCACGGTGACGTCACCGATCCGCAAATACAACGACCTGCACAACCACCGCGTGCTGCGCGCCGCCGCCGCAGGCCAGCCCCTGCCCGCACTGGACGACGCCCAGATTCAGGCCCTGCAGGAGAGCCTGCTCTGCGGCCGCCAGGCCAACCGCGCTCTGGAGCAGTGGCTGTATTGCCAGTTTATGCAAGACAAGGTGGGCCAGAGCTTCACCGGCAGGATCACCCTGGTCAACGGCGCCGGCATCGGCGTGCGCCTCGATGACAACGGCATCGACGGTTTCGTGCGCATGAACAACAGCAAGAAAAATCCGCCGGAATTTGATGGCAAACACCTGACCCTTACCCACAGGGACCAGACTTTCCGGCTGGAACAGCCCGTCACCGTGAAGGTGAGCGATGTCGATGTGGACAAACGCCGTATCGCACTGGAACTGGTGGAAGCCGCCGCGGCGGAATAACCTTGTCGCAGGGTCTCAATCACCTGCCATCACCTTCCCACTGGCGGCGGCCGTTGGCAGCCTGCCGCCCCTTCGCCTCCCGGCGAAGAGCGTAGCCCGGCCGCAGCGGGCTGCCGCGAAGATCACCCGGCTGGCAAAACCGGCCGGATGGTATGCGCCTGTTCCCAAAGAATGATCGCCCGCAGCCATATCCAGCTGTCAGCCCACAGCCGCCTGCGCGCAAAAGCTAACCTGAAGCCCATGGAGTGCAGCCATGACCAGTATTGCCGAACTCAAGCCCACTCCGCTCTGGAAGCACTTCGCCAAACTGTGTGAGATTCCGCGCCCGTCCAAGCACGAAGACAAAGTGGTCGCTTACATCCTCGACTTCTGCAAAGACCGCGGCCTGGACGTGAAGCTGGACCAGATCGGCAACGTCATTATCAAGAAGCCGGCAACCCCGGGCATGGAAGACCGCAAAACCCTGGCCCTGCAGAGCCATGTCGACATGGTGCCGCAGAAAAATGCCGACACCGACCACGACTTTCTCAAGGACCCCATCAAGGCGTACATCGATGGCGAGTGGGTCACCGCCGAGGGCACCACCCTCGGCGCCGATAACGGTATCGGCGTGGCG
Organism: Microbulbifer aestuariivivens; assembly: GCF_039545115.1. Lineage (NCBI taxonomy): Bacteria > Pseudomonadati > Pseudomonadota > Gammaproteobacteria > Cellvibrionales > Microbulbiferaceae > Microbulbifer > Microbulbifer aestuariivivens. Next base: position 86,581 of record NZ_BAABRT010000014.1, read on the forward strand.
GCCATTCTGGCGCTACTGGAAAGCACCGACATTCCCCACCCGCCCCTTGAGGCACTGCTGACCATCGACGAGGAAGCCGGCATGACCGGCGCCAAGCACCTCAAGCCGGGGCACTTCGAAGCCGAGCTGCTGCTGAACCTGGATACCGAAGATGAAGGCGAGCTGTATGTGGGTTGCGCCGGCGGTGTCGATGTCAACGTCGCGCTGGCCTATTCCGCCAGCGGCACACCCGTCGACCACAGGGCCTTCAAGCTGAGCGTGCGCGGCCTGCGCGGCGGCCATTCCGGGCTGGATATCGACAAGGGGCGCGGCAACGCCAATAAGATCGCCAACCGCATTATCGATAACGCCCTGCGCGAAATCGGCGGCCTGCGCATCGCCAGTCTCGATGGCGGCAGCCTGCGCAACGCCATCCCGCGCGAATCCTTCAGCACCGTGACCGTGCCCGCGGAGCACGCCGAGCGCCTGCTGGAAATCGTGCTGCAGCAGAGTGCCATCATCAAGGCGGAGCTGGATAACGAGGCCAAGCTGGACATTGCCATTGACGAGACCGACACACCGGCGAGCGTGATGGACCCGGCTACCCAGCAGCAGCTGATCCGCGCCATCCGCTGCTGCCCCAACGGCGTGGCCCGCATGAGCACCGATTTGGAGGGCATCGCCGAAACTTCCAACAACCTGGCCCGGGTCGTCACCGAAGAGGCGGGCGGCAAACACCTGGTGCGCATCCAGTGCCTGGTGCGCAGCCTGTCCGACAGCGCCCGCGATGACCACGGCCTCAACGTCGCCGCCGCCTTCGAGCTGACCGGCGCCGAGGTATCCCTGGACAACGCCTATCCCGGCTGGACACCCAATATGCACTCGCCACTGCTGAAACTGATGAAGGAGGTCTACCGGGACATGAGCGGCGAGGAGCCGCTGGTGAAGGTCATCCATGCCGGCCTCGAGTGCGGCCTGCTGGCCAAGCCCTACCCCCGCTGGGACATGGTCTCCTTCGGCCCCACCATCCGCCGCGCGCATTCACCGGAAGAGCGCGTGCATATCGACAGCGTGGGCAATTTCTGGGATTACTTCCTGAAGGTGGTGCAGGCCATTCCCAGGGCCTGACCCGATAAAATCAGCCCGGGTTCTCCCCGGGCTTCTTCGGGCTGTTCTGCCGCCGGCGCATAGCCCAGCGCATCGACCTGGGCATAACCCGGCGGATAGCCCGGCAGATAAACATCCTCACCAGTTCTCAAAAGCGCTTAAAAACCGGGAAAACCCTCCCGCCCTAACCGGCCTTTACTGGCTCTGGGTGTAGGGCCGCATTGATCGCACCGGCCTCATTGGCCACCGATAAAGCGGCGCGGCGCAACCGGTCGCGGACCGCCGACCAGGAGGCATGGCTGGGTGTCTCTTCCACCAGGATGGCGTCACAGCCGCTCTCGTCCAGCCGTCGCAATTCCCGGTAAAGACGCACACCAAATTGGCTGGCGTCAGCGGGCATGGCAGCCCAGTGCCCCGCCCCCCTGCCGACGGGTGGACTGGCTGAAAAATGCAGTACGCCCAACTGCCGTGCGCACACCTGACTCGCCACCGCTTGGAGAGATTGCCCGGGTACCAGCCACACCGGCGCCTGCGGCCGGTAATGGGCGCGCATATTGCCGGCCACTGCCACCGAGTGTTGCTCGGGCTGCGTCACCGGCTCGCCCAGACAGATTTCGATATCCGCTGCGCTGATTGGTCCCGGGCGCAGGATGCGCGGCGCACCGGTGAGATCGAGGATGGTGGATTCCAGACCCAATGCACAGTCACCACCATCCAGCACGGCGGCGATTTTTCCCTCCAGTTCATTCCGCACATGTTCAGCGGTGGTGGGGCTCAGCCGCTGGTGCCGGTTGGCGGAAGGCGCCGTGAGCGCGCGCCCCAGGCGCTTCAGCACCAGCAGGAATAACGGGTGCGCGGGGATACGCAGGGCGATGGTATCGCGCCCGCCGGTAATCACGTCATCCACATGCCTGCCTTTGTTCAGCAGCAGTGTCAGCGGGCCGGGCCAGAACCGGCTCGCCAGTTCCCGCGCAGCGGCAGGAACCGAAGCGGCCCAGAACGCCATCTCCTCAAGACTGCTGAGGTGCACAATCAACGGGTGATCAGCCGGGCGCCCCTTGGCCTGAAAAGTCGCCGCCACCGCGGCCGGGTTGCTGGCGTCTGCCGCCAGGCCGTAAACGGTTTCCGTCGGCAATGCCACCAGCCCGCCGGCGGCGAGCAATTCGGCGGCCCTGTCGGTGGCGCTCCTGTCGAGATACTCGGTATTCACAAGCCTTCTCCTTCCGGAAGCACACCTGAGCGGCGATTCCGGCTAACCCGTTCAAGTTGCACATCGGCGCCACTGCGCCCCCTCGCCCCCTACCTGTAAGCCGGCGCCCGCGACTGGGCGCCGGGCAGACTTTTTTTGCCGACATTTTTAAGTCGCGTCTTTTCAGCGCTCTTCTTCTCGCTACCCTTCAGGCCGCGTCTTCTCGGTAGCTTTTATGTCCGCACCTTTTATGTGGGTGCCTTTTATGTCCGTACCTTTTATGTCCGTACCTTTTATGTCCGTACCTTTTATGTCCGTACCTTTTATGTCCGTACCTTTTAGGCCGCATCTTCCCGCTGTGCTGTCTGGCACTCTTCCGGGCAGTCCTGCAGGCAGTCTTCCCGGTATTCATCCCGGTACAGCCGCAACAGGCGTCCGTCGCTAGCGAGTCGCGATAGGGTCAGCCAGTGGTTGTCCACCAGCTGGCGCACTATCGGGTGCTTGTTGACCAGCGCCCGCAATGGCTCGGCCGGGGCGGCCACCACCACACTCAGGCGCTGCGGGCGGTGCTGCCAGCGCTCGCCATCGTGAAGCGACTGTCGGGAGAGGCCGATACGCAGATCTCCACCCTGCCCCTCCAATACACCGAGATTCCCCACCAGGTTGTGCAGGATCTTGTTACCACTGCCGTAGCGCTGCGGATCGGTCACCGAGGCGTTGTACTGCATGTTTATCCAGTGGGTAACCAGCATCGGCGCCGTCAGCAGCGTCTCCAGCAGGGCGTACCCCTTATCCTGCTGCCAGTCGTAATCGTGCAGGAATACCCGCCCGCCGAGGTTGGCCTGACGGGTCAGTGAGCGCGGCGCGATCACAAAAGCGGCGTTGTCCGCCAGCCCCCATTCAGGCCGTGTCTGGGACCAGTCCCAGCCGCGCCGCTCAAGCGCCTTGCCCTCTTTTTCTCCCAACCGCGGCGCCCGCTCGGCCCTGGCCTGCTCGCCGGCGCGAGCCAGCCACGCTTCCACATCGCTGCCCACCGCATCGAAACAGTGAATGCTGTCGGCGGTGGTGTTGTGCAGGGCGGCGACAAAACGGCAGCCCGCCGGCAGGGCAATACCGTGTTTCTGCGCCATTGCCTCCCGCACGCGCGCATCGTTGGCCAGCTGCGCCAGCACCCGCACATTGAGTTCGCCACTCTGGCCACCACAGGCGCCGCAATCCAGCCCCGCCCCATGGGGGTTGTTGCAGGTGCTGCTGCCGTGCCCCACCAGCAGTACCAGCGGCGCGGGTTCACCAAGCCCCATGGCGGTCAGTACCCGGGCCAGCATGTCCGCCTGACGCTCGAGGCTGACAGGTCCATTCGCATCCTCCAGCACAAAGCGGCCGGCGGACTCCCGCAATAGCCGGTTGACAGGATGCTTGGGCTCGCTCGGCCAGAAGCTGCGCTTGACCAGGCGAACCGCATAAGCCAGACCGGCCGCCTCCACCGCGCCAAAGGTGCCGGGGGAGCCCCCCACCAGCCGCTGCCAGTAGGATGTGCGCTTCAGCTGGATGGGACCGGAGCTGGCGGGCTGCTCCTCGCGCACCCAGATCTGCGGTGCCAGCAGCCCGGGCAGTTGCGGACGCTGGTACTGCCCGCCGCTGGGGCGATAGCCAAGGGGCAGGCCAAAGAAGCCGGCGAAGCCACGGGTCTCGATGCCCGTGTGCTGGGCTTCCAGCGCCCGCCGCATTGGCTCCGAGCGCACATCAATGCAGAAAACGGCCTGCAGTTTTATCTCGCGCTGGCTACTGTCTCGCTCGGTGCCGTCTTTATGGGCACCCTCTTGCGCGGCATTCTCTCGCTCGCAGTTCTGCTGCCACATGGAGTTGGATAATTTACCGGCGAGGTCGCGCTGGTAATCCAGCTCGGTGGCGCGCTGCCATACCCACGCCAGGCGCTGATGGGCGCGGTGCGCTTCAACCAGCATAGGAATGGATTGCTGTCGCCAGCGCGCCAGCAGTGGCTCACCGGCCAGCTGCAGCGTCAGCCATTCCCAGGCGAGGCGGATTGCCAGCAGTTGCTCCAGGCAATGCCGCTGCTCCCCGGCCAGATCCGCCTGCCAGTGCAGATAGGCCGCCGCCGAGGCCCAGCCATTGATTTCCAGCAGCCAGCCATGGCCCATGTCACAGGCATCATCCTCGGCAATTCCCAAGGATGCCTGCGCCAACTCCAGCATGGCTTCGGCACTGTCGGGCAACTGCTTCAGCAGGCCCCGCAGCTGCGGGCAGCCCATCAGCAACGCCAGGCCTTTCTCATCGCGGGTATGCGCCAGCCAGTGCCGGTACAGCTGATCCGGCTCATGCCAGTACATGGCGCAGCAGCGGCTGATCTGGTCGACGATCGCATCCCGCCAGTTAAAGGCTTCGCTCTGCGGGTGCATGGCGGCCAGTGACTGCCAGTGCCTCGGCGCGGGTGCCTCCCGGCTGTGCAACACCGTCTCCACAGGCACACCGAGTTCGCGTGCGGCGGCGTTCAGCGCCGCTTCGCTGATCTGCTGTGCGCGGTAGTGCTCAATACTCATCAAACAGCGCACACCGCCGAGCGCAGCCAGCCGCGCGGAAACTTCCGGCAGAGGCTCATCCACCAGCGGCCACCAGGGGTTGACGGCGATCAGCTGATCCAGCGGCCAGGCGGGGGCAATACGGGGGCAGGCATCGGTGAGGCTCATGACCAGGATTCCTTGTTACGTTTAGCGGCGGACAGAAGCGCCAGCTGCTCAATGGGGGCGGGCCACACCGCCAGGGTAAAGCGGGTGGACCAGTGATCGAGAAACAGGCCGGCATGCAGCCAGTGGCGCAGGCGCACCCGGCGGGGATTACCCTGTGCCACAAAACCGGCCAGCAGCAGCAATGCCATGCACCACACCCACAGGGTCTCCGGCCAGCCGGGCACGAAAGACGCCGGCAGCATTGTCTGGAACAGGGTTTTCTGAGCAAGGTAGGCGCCGGCAATCAGCACGCCGCCAAAAGGGCCGACCATCAGCAGAGTCAGAGCCAGCATCGCCAGCGCCGCCGGAGAAACCCCCAGCCACCAAAGGGCGAGCGTGAGGGCGAGGGTCGGCAGCAGGCGGTAGCGCCAGCGGGGCGGCCCGCAAAGTTTCTGCGCCAGCGTCTTGTTCATGTTGTCGGCGGCGGCGAGGAATGCGTGGGCCTTGTAACAGCTGTGTGCCGCCAGATGCAGGAGCGCCAGCGCATGCAGCCCGAGCGCGCACTCCAGCAGCATCAACCCCATCTGCGCGCTGGTGGACCAGGCCAGACGCTCCTTGACACTGGTCTGCAGGCACATGGCCAAAGTGGCCACCAACACCGTCAGCCCGGCGACCACCAACACCAGCCACTGAGCAGTGAACGACGCGGCCAGCAGTGGTGCCGCCAGAATCAGCAGGTAGCCGCCCAGGTTGATGACTCCCGCGTGCAGCAGTGCCGACACAGGAGTCGGCGCCTCGACCACCTGTATCAGCCAGCCATGCACCGGCAGCTGCGCGCATTTGATGATTGCCGCAAGGGCGATCAGCACAATCGCCACCTGCTGCGGCAGTGACGGCGCGCCATCGACGGAAAAGAGCTTATCGAGCCAGGGGCTGCCGTGGTGCAGGTACAGCAGCAGCAGGGCCACAGCCAGGCAGGACTCTGCAGTTCGCGCCAACAGAAACTTCTTGTGGGCGGCGAGTTGCGCCCGCGGGCGCTCCGGGTAAAACAGCAGCAGGCTGTTGAGGGCCAGGCTGATCCCAACCCAGCCAACCAAAAACAGCAGTGCGTGGTTAGTGGTCACCACCAGCAGCACGCCCCCCAGCATCCACAGCACTCGCCGCAGGAACAGACCCTGGCGAAGCTCGCCGGCCAAATAATTGCGTGAGAAGCGCAGCACCAGCATGCCGATAAAGGTGACGATCAGCGCCAGTACCATACTGGCAGGGTTGGGGCTGAACCAGCGACCCGGCGCCAGCTCCGTCAGCCCCTGCAGGAGCGCGCTGCCAATCGCAGCCGCCATGGCCACTGCGCTCACGGCGATCGCAACCGCCCAACTCACCCGCAGCAATGCCGCCAGCGGAAAGAGCGACACCAATAGCACCAGCAGCATGTCCAGATAATCCACTTGCATCCCAGCCCCCAAGGCTCACTTTCAACGGGCGCAGTATCTACAGACACAAGTATTAGGTAAAATTGATATTAAATCAGTTATCGTTCTATAAAAGTGAACACTTAGCCCATGAGCAGACTGAATTACCACCACCTCTACTACTTCTGGCAGGTAGCGCGAGGGGGGAATCTCACCCAGGTCGCCAACCGCCTGCATATCTCACAATCCGCACTCTCGACCCAGATCAAGCAGCTTGAAGAGAGTCTCGGCCAACGACTGTTCCACCGACAGGGACGCAAACTGCTGCTGACCGAAGCCGGTCAGCAGGTGCTCACCTACGCCAGTGAAATCTTCGCCAAAGGGGAGGAGCTTGAGGCCGTAATACGCCAGGGCATCAGCCCCGGGCACCAGACCCTGCGCATCGGCATGGCCGCCACCATGTCGCGGAACTTTATCGAGGTGTTTATTGCACCGCTGCTGGCCGACCCGGACCAGCGTTTCAGCCTGCAAAGCCTGACCATGCCCGCCCTGCTCGACAGCCTCGCCAATCACGAACTGGATCTGGTACTCACCAACACCAACGTGGGTGACGACCCCCAGCGCCCCTGGCAGGTACAGCGACTGGCCAGCCAACCCCTATCGGTCATCGGCCCACCGGACCACAAACCAGCCGGCAGCTTTCCGGAAGGCTACGCCGACTTTCGCTGGCTGCTGCCAGGCATCCGCAGTGAAATGCGACAGGGATTCGATGCCTTTTGCAGCCTGTGGCAATTTTCTCCACAGATACAGGCCGAAGTGGACGACATGGCCATGCTTCGACTCCTCGCCCGCGACAGCGGCTCAGTGGCAGTCATGCCCAGCGTCGTGGTGAGGGATGAACTGGCAAGCGGCAAGCTCGCAGTGTACTTCACAGTACCAAACGTCTTTGAAAACTTTTATGCCATTACCGTGAACCGCCGGCTGCAACCGGATGCATTGGAGAAGCTGCTGAGCCAGCAAAAAGCGGGGTTTGATTGAGAGTGGGGAGTTTCAGTGGAAACCGGTATTCAGGGAGTATCCGATTGCAAGATGAATGAAGAGAATGAAGTTAAAACTGAAAAGTGTGTGACTGTAGCGATACCCGTGATCAAGATCGCCCAAATTTGACCAATCTAAAAACCGTAAGGTTTTTTCACTTTTTATCTTGCACTTTCGCCACTGAAGAATAATCAAGATATTTCCAATTCAGGCAGAGGCAATCAGAAGTATAGATTTCTCCCTAAAAACCGAGGAGACACGCAACATTCGCCACATTTTGACATTACAACACAGAGATTTAGAGAGCATCGTCAGCGTCATACGTTAAAGGCGTGCTTCTGGATGCTGGACGCTAAACCAGTGCGAAAAATTACCCGCAGGAAACGACGATAATTTATACTGCCTCTCTACGAAACTCTTCCGTATATGCCTGAGCTTTCTTCTTACCCATGGTACACCTCCGTGTTAGGCCGAAACCTAAGGAAGCTCTGAACAACTCATGAATTTCCACGCCGCTCTCCGAATCCTCTATTTATTGGCTTCTGGGGTGGAAACCCCCTGTGTATTCCTCTGTTTTCCGTCCGGAATTTGCTTTTCAGCAAACTCCAGGCGGAGTTATCCCGTTATGTCGTCCTATATGAATCTGCCCGCAGCAGATTGGTAAAGCCCGCTAGCAGATACAGTCGATTCGTATTCTTCGCCAAACCGCGATAGCGAACCTTGTCATACCCGAACTGGCGCTTTATCCGATAGAAACAGTGCTCTACTTTCGCCCTGATACTGGCCTTTATTTTTTCTACTTCTGACAAGGGGTCCGAGTTTGACAGCTGTGACCGCTTTCCTGGCCGCATT
>NZ_BAABRT010000015.1:0-90986 GCF_039545115.1 Microbulbifer aestuariivivens
GCGTGCCGGTAGCGGGTGCTCAGTGCGGCACCTATAACCAAGCTAGGCAGGATCGCCCAGCCAGTGGCTGGGCTGGACAGCCTACGCTGCGCTCCGGCTGCCCCTGCTAGCGGCGTTATGTTGCCGGGCGGTAAAAATTGTTGTTGGTGCAAGCGGGTAATATTTTGCACTGTTTTAGCGTCCAGCAATGAGCAGCTTGGCCATCCCGGCCTGAAGCAGTTTCGTTCCTAGAGCGCTCTTTCTGGTTCGGCAGAGGTGGCTAGTCCACTGCAGTATCGTGGAGTACCAATAAGTGAATAATCTGGTGGGGGAGGTGCGGTATTCTTCCCTCGTAACATCGGGCAGTGGTCAGCCAATCCGTGGCTGGCAAAGTGCTAGTAGTTGGTGCTCAGCGCGGCAGCCATAACCAAGCTAGGCAGGATCGCCCTGCCGGTGGCTGGGCTGGACAGCCTACGCTGCGCTCCGGCTGCCCCTGCTAGCGGCGTTATGTTGACCTGAGTGAAGTATGAAAAAAAGTATTTTTTTATTATTGATAATTGGAGCAATTTGGAAATTGTATAATTACTCAGGCCAAGTTTCACTTGGCCCAGGAGTAATGGCACCCGATGTTCCTCAGCAGAAATATATAGACTCACCTATTAGTTTTAGATTTGGCGAATACAATATTACGGAAATTGCAGTATTTGATATTAAAGCAAAGGTTCTATCAAAGAAAAATTATCGTTTAGATCGAGAAGCAGATCTTTCCCCTGTTGACCTAGCTTTAGGTTGGGGCAATATGTCGGATGAGAGTGTCCTCGAAAAAATTAAGATATCACAAACAGGCCGATTTTATAGATGGAAAGTTGACTCGCTCCCTATACCACGACGCGAAATCGAAATTCATAGCGCAAATATGCATCTTATTCCTGCCAACGAGTCAGTAAAGAGCAAGATTGATAAAGTTCGTAAAGGAGATATCATCGAAATATCTGGCAGTTTAGTAAACGTGAAATCTAGTAATGATAATTGGTATTGGAAAAGCTCAAAGACGCGAAACGATACTGGGGCTGGAGCCTGTGAACTGATCTTTGTAAAAAAGCTCGATATTGTTACTCTTTAGTTTTTTAAATTCGGCTTAATGCTTTTAATCACATAACAAAACAGTCAATTTGCCGATCCTAACGTCGCGCAAATTACTACCACGTTATGTGCGTCGTAGCGCGCAACAGCTGGGCAGAACTTCGCAGTTGGGTTCAAATAAAATTCAGCGTAGAAATGATAAATGTAATTCATATCAAACCAGCACATTTTCAAGCCACGCACTTTCGCGATTTCGAGCGCCTTAACATCAAGTGTGCGCTACGTCTCATTCTCTCAGCAGCTAGCAATTTCCAACATGAAGTCAGTCGGAAATTTAGTTTTTGTCGCACTGCGTTCCGGCGTTAGCATTAAGACTTACCCACGTTTAGTAGACACTCTGTATAGTTAGAGTGTCTAATTTTTGTGGGTATGACTAGGTGCAAATGAGACATCGTGGTGATGAAGCAACAAAAATCGGCTTTCACAATCATGTTACTTTTCAGTTCATTGGCATCAGCTGCTGGGAATAAATGTCCATTTCCAGAAAAGTATATTGAAATTGATCGCGCATATCATCAGTGTGTAAATGGGCACGTTAGGACGGACGCTAGCTGCGAGGCCTTTCTTGAGAGGGTTGTTACACTTTTTCCTAGATACAACTGCACACGGAGCTTCGATACGGAGCCAGTTCCTGCTATATGGCTTTTTGATGCTGTGTCGGAAGACTACATAAAACTAATATATGAATTGGCCACTAAGAGTAACCCGATTTTTGAAGGTCAATGGTTTGTAAAAGAGTCTGCCCAGGCAAAAAAAATATTTCTTAGTCCTGAGTTTAAGTCAGTCTTAGACGGCCATATGGCAGAAGATTATTATCCGCTAATTGAGTCAGTGCAAAGTGCACCCTAACAAGTCAATCAACTCCGTGGCTGGGTTCTCCGCTCCAGTATCTCGCGCCATACTGAGCAATTGGGCTGACAGTAACTTTATAATGCCCTATTCATCCTTTGCGCGCTTTAGCTCTTCCGGTATTTCAATAGACACCTGTACGTCTATCTATTTCCCTTCTGTTACTGCTTTTGAATAAGCTGTACAACCTGCCATAAGTGCCCATCATTAAATTTCTAATCCTGCTGCTAAAGGTTTTCATCTGTGCCAGAAATCGCCAAGTTATTTAAATGCTAATTCTGTATAAAATAGGCGCTTGTTTTTACCTATACCTATAAGAATACCGCCAGTGCCCCATAAGCCCTGGCAAGACTTTCTGAGGCGCAGCCATGTCCCGCACTCCACAGATTGAATCCCTTTTTCGCCAGACGGTAAGTGATGCCCGAAGCCTGGCCGCCACGCTGGAGCAGGGGCAGGCGCAGATGCCGCTAATGGATCATTTCGGCACTTTGATTGAGTCGCTGGAGCGCAGGCCCTTTTCCGTGACCTTGCTGTGTCTGGACAAGAGCAGCCGTGAAACGGTGCTGAAATGGCTCTATGGGCAGCAGTTTGCTGTGTTTTCGATGCAACTTTCCGGACAGATCGGCCTGATCGAGGTTCAGCTGAAGGATAAGGGCTACGCGTTCGAGAACAGCAGCGGGCGGCGCCAGGAGTTTGATTCCTGGGACGATCTGGTCAATGTGATCAGTGGCCATAGTGCCATTGACCTGACGCAGGCTCAGGATCTCAAGCTGGCTACCGAGCGGGTCAATGCGGTGAAAAACGTCAACCTGTTACTGCCCGACAGTACAAATTTCATTCAGGAATCCCCGGCGCTGCTGACCCGAATCCTGCGGGAAACCAACGTGCTGATGGTGGCGGGGCATCCGCACTATGCGCTGTCGCAGACCGAGCGCACCACCATCAACGATCTGATGGTGGAAATGGAGGGGTTCTGGCCGCTGTTGCCGGTGGATGAGCTGGCGGAGGAGGTCAGCATCCCGGAGAACGGCTGGTGGCAGCAGGTGGTGCACCCGCAGATCAACCTGCCGCCCAAGCTGATTACCACCCATGTGGAAGCCCAGCTGCCTGAATTCCTCACCAACCCGGACAACGGGCTGCGGCAGGCCCTGCAGCTGTTGCTGCTGGGGCGCAAGGCGGAGACCGCGGTGGAGGCGGTCAACGACCGACTGGCCCAGGAATTGCGCCAGCTGGAGAGCCGCAAAAAGCGGGAGGCACGCAAAACCCACGCAGGCAACCTGGATAACGCCAATATGGGCTTTGCCAGCCAGCTGCGTAACCAGTTGGGTGATGGCGTCTCCGATATCAACAAGCAGCTGCAGGAAAGCGCGCGGCGCAACGACACCGCCACCGGCAACACGGGCCAGCAGCTGAAGCAGTTTGTGGATTCCCTGCGTATTGATGATCTGGCGATGGAGAGCGGGTACAAGTCGATCAAGCTGTCTCTCAGCAGCCGCTATCAGCAGGCGCTCACCGGCTTCCTGCGCGACGCGCTGAAGTCGGGGGTGCGCCGCGACGCGGAAGCCCTCGACGATTCCCTGGAAGCGCTCAAACGCTCGATTGGCTATGAGTTCAAGAGCCATACCGGGATGGAGCCGGTTCTGCAGCTCGATCAGCTGGACAAAGAGCGCCTGATTAATGACCTGGCCGGCGCGGTCAATTTGGAATTGCGCTACCAGGGGGAAATGCCCAAGCGCGGCTTTTTCCAGCGTTTGGGCGAAGCCCGCCGGGCGGCGTTTGTGATTCTGATGAGTGTGTCGTTGCTGGCCATGTTTGGCATTAACCTGCGTGACAACCCGCTGCTCGGCATCGTTATTTTCTTTGTCTTCATCGGTGCCTTTATTTACAGCTATTACGGCTGGAAGCGTGAGGACGAGGAGCGATTGGAGAAAGAGGTTACCCGGGTACGGGAAGAGGTGCAGAACAGCAGCCGCCGTATTCTCGCGGACCTCACCCGTGAGAAACAGTCCCGTATTGGCGATTTCCTCGAGCGCATCAAGAAGCAGTGGCAGACCGTGCTGGACCGCACTTTGGCCGACTGGCAGCAGCGCGAACGCCAAAATAGCGAAAAGCAATCCCAGCAGGCCCGCCAGCGGCTCGCCAATATCGATACCCAGATCAGCCAGTGGCAGCGCCAGCAGGTGCCGGTGCAAAAGCTGCAGACAACGGTGAGCAGAATCGTTGCTGACTGCCGCGCTGAACTGGAAAGCCTCGCTGAGAATTAATGGAAATACTGAACAGCCTGGATCATTGGCTTGGTGATACTGAGGCTGATTTGGCGGCTGATCCGGCGGCCGATTGGCACCGCTCTGGGCTGAATAGCGCAGTTCTGGAAAGCACTGAACAGAACAAAGCTGACAAGAATAGTGCGAAGGTTGCTGCGGCTGCGGCAATGCGATGCGGGCAATCCGAAGACGAACAACAATGAATAAAGTGCACAATACAATGAGCTTTGGGGGGATGATTGCATGATCCAGGATGCAGAACTGCAGGCTTTGGGCCTTGATGATGAGGCGAGCCCGGCGCAGATTCGCGAGGCTATCGCCCGCAAGCAGGTGCAACTAGAACAGGCGCTGGAAAAAGCCCCCACCGATGCGCTGCGCAATAAATTTCGCCAGCAGCAGGAAAAACTTGCACTGCTGGCCGCGCAGTTGGTGCCGGAGGCCAAATCGCACACAACCCCGCACACAACCTCGCAAACAGCGCCGCAAACAACCCCGACGCCTACCGGTACAGCCGGCGCTGCTTCTCTTTCACAGACCAAACTGGCCGATCTGCCCCAATCCGCGACCCAGTTTGATAGCGGCAATACCGCGCAGGTGAATCTGCGCGAGGGGCAAATGCTCGCCGGCCGTTACGAGGTTCAGGAGCAGATCGGTGCCGGTGGCATGGGCGCGGTCTACCGGGCGCTGGACAAGACCACCGGCAAGGAAATCGCACTCAAGGTGCTGCTGCCGGCGCTGCTTAAAAACGAGCGCGCCCGCGAGCGCTTCCTCGATGAGGCGCGTATCTCCCAGCAGTTGAGTCATCCCAACATCGTCAATGTCTACGACGTGCAGCAGGACGGTGACTTCTTCTTTCTCACCATGGAACTGCTGGAAGGTCAGGACCTGCGCCAAGTGATGGAAAACCGCAAGCTCGCCCGGCAGCCGTTCAGCGAGCAGGAGATGCGCACCATCGCCAGCCAGGTCGGCGATGCCCTGGCCTACGCGCACAAATACACCGTGCACCGGGACCTGAAGCCGGAGAACGTGTGGCTGACGGAGGACGGTGATTACAAGCTGATGGATTTCGGCATTGCGCGCATGCAGTCCACCAGCCAGCGCACCCAGACCGGCGCCGCCATGGGCACCGCCTATTACATGGCGCCGGAGCAGCTCAAGGGGCAGAAGAACATCGATGGCCGGGCGGATCAGTACGCTCTCGGCGTCATGCTGTATGAACTGGCGACCGGTGAAGTCCCGGCCGGCCTCATCAAGCCGTTGCGCGAGTCGCGCAGGGATCTATCCCGTGGCTTCGCCACCACGGTGATGCGCACCCTCAACGGCAGCCCCGAGGATCGTTTTGCGGACATCGCTGCCTTCAGGCAGGCGTTGGAGCCCAGGGGTGGCTTGGAGCTGAACCTGCCCTGGAAGAACATCGGCATCGCCGCTGGCGTACTGGTGGCGTTGCTCGGGATCGGCGGTATCGTCGCCAGCGGCAGTCTGGATGGTCTGAAAGGCCTGCTGCCCATGAGCAAGGAAGAGATCGCCGCGCAGAAAGCGAGCCTGGCCAAGATTCAGGGGGAGATCAAGGTGCTCAAGCAGCGCCTGGATAGCTCGCGCCGCAGTCTCGACAGTGATGTGCGCGATGCGCAGCGGAACAACAGCAGCGACTGGATTAGTCTGTCGAACTGGCAGAAGTTGACCGAGGATGGCATTTTCGCCGGTTCGCGGCTCACCGAGCTGGAAGGGGACCTATCGATGGCGGAGGTTCTGCTGCGCGATGAGGCCTTCAAACAGGCGCGGCCGGTCTTCGAGCGGGTAAGGGCAGGGTACCTGCAGCTGCAGAAAGACTTCACGGCCGCGGAGTCGCTGTACGCCGCCGGAGCTCAGGCCGAGCAGGCTGAGCAGGCGTGGTTGAGACTGAAACTTCGCTCCGAAACCGATTCCGTTCTGGTCGCCACGGCCAAAGAGACGCAGACCCAGGCCCTGCAGCTGCAGCGTGGCGGTGAATATTCCGAGGCCCTGACAAGTTGGCAGGGCGCTGCCGAAGCCTGGCGGCAGGCCAAGGCGCAGGGGGATAAATTGCGGCAGTACAGTAACGATGCCGCCGAGGAAAAAAGCACCTGGGAGAAACTGAAGAAAAACTATGGGCTTTCTGATCCTGAGCCGGCGCGCCTGGCTCTGGAGGCGGAAAAGCTGGGGCATCAGCATCGGCGCGAGGGGGATTACCCCGCGTCGATAGTGAGCTGGCAGCAGAGTGCTGAGCAGTGGCGGGCGGCGATTGCTGCGGTCGCGGGGGACGTCGCTCGTATCGACAGCGAGCGACAGGCCCAGGCGGCAGCGGCGGCGAAGCGCAAACGCGAGCAGGAGCGCGCAAGGCTGGCGGAGAACCTGAAGCGGCTGCTGGCGGGTAATGCGATGGTGAGTATTCCGGGAGGCAGTTTTTTGATGGGGTCTAACAGCGGTAAGAGTGCCGAGACCCCGGTGCACCGAGTGGCCCTCAAGCCGTTCAAAATGAGTCAATACGAGGTGACCTTTGCCCAGTACGATGCTTTTGCCGCGGCCACCGGGCGCGCCAAGCCCGATGATAGCGGCTGGGGACGCGGCAAGCGCCCGGTGATCGGCGTCAGCTGGGAAGACGCGACGGCCTACGCGCGGTGGTTGAGCAAGCAGACCGGACAACAGTTCCGCCTGCCGAGCGAGGCGGAATGGGAGTACGCGGCGCGGGCGGGTTCTGATAACAAATACAGCTGGGGCAGTTCCATTTCTTGCGGGAATGCGCGCTGGAGTCATCACGCCGATGGTGAGTGCGGTAAAGACCGTGGCACTGTACCGGTGGGCAGCTTTGCGGCCAATGCTTTCGGTCTCTACGATATGCACGGCAATGTGTGGGAGTGGACCCAGGACTGCTGGAATGCCACATACAATGGTGCGCCGAGTCATGGTGAAGCCCGTACCGACGGCGACTGCTCGCAGCACGCGGTACGCGGCGGCTCCTGGCTCAACGGTATGGAGTACCTGCGCTCCGCCAGCCGTGTTAGGTATAGCTCAGCGGATGATGACCGCGATCTCGGCTTCCGGCTCGCCCAGGACCTTTAAGGGCGCTGTACTTAACGGTCCTTAAAAGATCACTGTTTGGGATTTTGTGTTTTATTTTTTCACCGGTTGATGAAGGGTTCCGAAGGGCTGAACTGAGGGAAAAAGGCCGAGGCGGCAGGCAAGAGTATAAGAGTCTGCCCCCTAGCCGCCCGTCTCAGGATGATCCGTCGTGAGTGACCATCGCCGGCGAGAAATCCTTGTAAACAGGCAAATTCCTCGGGAAAGCGGCGCGACTATCAGCCCACTTCAACCCGCTCCCCGAGGCCCGGATGATCAGCCCGCCCAGCCGTTGGGTGTGCTGTTCATCTGCTCCATTTTCCGCCGCCTGCGTTCCCGGGCCTCGTCCACCCAGCGCTCCGCCTCGTCGCGGGCTGAACGCGCTTGTGTTTTTTCGCTGTTGCATGCACCGGACAGTCGTTCGCAATGGCCGAGGCCGTTGCCCGCATCGCCATGGTGCTGTGCGGTGGTCTGTGCCAATCGCTCGGTTGTCGCAGTATGCTCGCGGGTGTAGTCCCGGTTTCCCTCCGCTGTGACCCGGCCGTTATAGGCATCCAGTTCCCGGTCCTGTGCCTGCTCGCGGCCATGCTGTGCGGCTTTCAGTAAGTCACCAAAGTGCTTGCGGCTGGTTTCGGCGGCGTCTTCGGCATAGCCCAGCTGCTCTTTGCTGTCATTGGCTTCGGAGGTTGTGTCGTCGAGCGCACTCTGCAGGTCGCCGACCATATGGCGGGCGCGCTCCAGTAATTGTTCCAGCGTGCTGAGGCTGGTTGCGGCGCGCCCGCGGGCGGTGACTGCGGCGAGGTCGGCCTGCTCGGCGCGCCGGGACGAGTCTTCAGCTGCAGACGCTGTCGCCTGGGCTTCGGAAAGGGCACTTTGGGTTTGCCCCATGGCGGCTGAGGCCTGGTTGCTGGCAGCGGCGGCGCGGCTCGCCTCGGCATTGGCTTCAGCCGCGCGGTTGTGGGCGTGCTTCTCCGCCGCCTGGGCCGCGCGCAGTCTCTCCCGGGCTTCCTCTTGAGAGTCATCGGCATCGGCGTTCGCGCTGGCGGCCTCTTCCAGTTCCCGCAGTAATTCTTCACGCTGGCGGGCGCTGCTGTCATGGTATTGCTGAACCTGTTCCTGCTGTGCCCGCGCGGCTGTGGCGGCCAGCTCGGCTTCGGCAGTCTGCTCGGCGGCGGACTCGGCCGCGCCCTCAGCGGACTGCTCGCCGCGCTCGGCCTCCCCGGCACTGTTGCGGGTCTCTTCCCGCATATTTTCGGCGCGGGCTGCGGCGGCCTCGGCGGCGTCAGCCCCTGTCCGGGCTTCGCCGGCGGAGGCTGTGGCGTCCTGGGTCTGAGCTGTGGCGGTGGCTGCGGCACCGCTGGCGACTTGCGCCTGTGACAGGGCTTCGCTGGCGGAGCTGGTTGCCGCACTCGAGCGCTGTTGCGCTTCGTTGCTGGAACCCCCGGCTTCGCGGGACTCCTGCTGTGCTGTGCCAGCGGCACTGGTGGCTGTCTGGGACTGGCGCAGGGCTTCGCCGGCAGCGTTACCGGCATTGTCTGCCTGGCTGGCCGCAGCGGAGGCGGCGTTACTCGCGGTGTGGCTGTTGTGCTGCGCTTCGGCGCTCGCGCCGGTGGCAGCGCTCGCCTGAGTCTGCGCGCTGTCCGCCGCCTGCTGGGCGCTGCGCCCCTGGCCTTCCGCCGCTGCGGCAGCGCTGGCGGCTTGTGCGGCCGCCTGGCTCGCACTGGCCGAGGCACTATGGGCCTGGCCGCTGGCGCGGTCGGCCTGTTCTTCCTGCCGCTGTGCGATGTCGGCGTAACGGCTGGCCTGTGTGGCCTGGCGTTGCGCCTCGGAGCTGAACTGTTGCGCCTGCTGGGCCTGCTGCTGTGCCGTGCTGGCACTGGCCTGCGCCTGTATGGTGTGCTGGTCGGCTTCGCTGCCGCTGGCTGTGGCGGCCTGTTGCTGTTGCTGAGTTTGCAGCCGGGCGTCATTGCTGGTGTTGGCCGCTTGCCCGGCGGCCTGTGCCTGCTGTTGTGCAGCCTGCTGCTCTGCCTGGGCCTGTTGCGCCGCCTGTCGGGTCTGTTCCGCCTCGGCGCGGGCGCGGGCCAGTGCGGCTTGCAGGTCGCTGCGGCATTTATCGGTGGTGCTGTCCATGGTGATTGCTTGTGCTCTAGATGGAATTGGCCGCTGAACGGGCATCGTCGGCGGCGGAGCGGGCATCGCTGGCAGCGCCGCTGGCTTCACTGAGTGTTTCCCGGCTGGTATCCACGAAGGCGAGAATCTGTCGCGCGCCGTTCTCGGCGTCACCGGCGTGGCGCTCGGCCGCTTCCACCAGCTTTTGTGCCTCGATCATTGCGTCCATCGCCTTCTGGTTGTGCTCCCAGGCTTTGGTGGAGGCGGTGTGGGCCTGTTCGGCCTCGCGTTCGGTGTTATCGACGAAGGCCTGGGCCTCGCTTTCCATCTGTGAAAGCAGCTTGGCCAGCTGTTCGTTGGCCCGCTGAGCCTCGCGGCGCTGCTCTTCGGCCGCTTCCTTGAGGTGCCTGGCCTCCTGCAGTAGCGACTCGATCTGGTCGACACAGGTTTGTGCCCGCCGTAGCAGGTCGTCGCTTTCGCCGGCGGCGCCCTGTGCCTGCTGCGCTGAAATTGCGGCGTTGCTCGCGGCGCTTTGCGCCTGGTTGGCTTCGGTCTGGGTCTGTGCGGCGGCGGTGGCGGCCTGAGCGGCTTCACTCTGTGCCTGCGAAGCAGAAGACTGGGCCTGGTCGCTGGCGCTGCCGGCCTGGTTGGCCTGGTTGTCCGCGTGGTGGGCTGCGTGCTCGGCGTGATGGGCGGCGGTGGCTGCGGTGTCCCGTGCCTGCTCGGCTTCCTCAGCTTCCTGCTGGGCTTCTTCGCTGGCGGCCTTGGCCCTCTGCGCTTCAGCGGCGATCGCCTCGGCGTCTTCTTTGGCCTGCTCCGCAGCTTCTTCAGCGGCCTGCCGACTCTGCGCGCTGGTTTGCGCCGCTTCGCCGGCTTCAGCCGCCTTCTGTTGCGCGCCCTCCGCGGCCTGATCTGCCTGCTCGCGCAGGGCGGCGGCCTCGGTGGCGGCCGCTTGCGACTGTTGCGCCTGTGCCTCGGCAGTTCCTGCCGAACTTATGGCGGCACTGGCCTGGATGCGGGCATCTTCGGCGGCAACGCCAGCCTGATCCGCTTGGCTGGCGGCTGTGGCCGAGGAGGTGGATGCGTTCGCGGCCTGGGTTTGCGCCTCGTCAGCGGCACCGCCGGCTCTCTGTGCCTGGCCCTGGGCTTCGCTGGCGGCACTGCCGGCCTGCTCGGCCTGGGCCTGTGATTCCTGCGCGGAAGTAGTGGCCTGGCCGGCTTGGGTTTGCGCCTCGTTCGCGGCACTGCTCGCCTGAGTTGCCTGGGTCTGCGCTTCGCTGGCGGATGCGCCGGCGTGGCTGGCCTGCGACTGCGCCTCTGATGCCGAAGTGGCGGCGGCGCCGGCCTGCTGTTCGGCGGTGGCGGCCGAGGTTCCGGCTGCGCTCGCCATCTGCGTTGCACTGTTCAGTGCCGACTCGGCTTCGCCGCTGGCGGAGCGCGCAGCCTGGGCCTCGCTGTCGGCGCTATCGGAGGCCTGGCGGGCCTCGCTGGCTTCGCGTTCCGCTTCCGCAGCCGCTCGTGCGGCCAGATTGGCCTGTTGCTGGATTTCACTGGCGGCGCTGCTGGATTGCTGCGCAGACGCCGCGGCCTGACTCATGGCATCGCTGGCGGCCTGGGCCTGTGCGCGCGCGCTGTCAGAGGCCTCCTGGCTTTGGACTGCCTGATTCCTGGCCAGACCGGCATGGTCGACAGCACTCTGGTTGCCCTCAGCGGCACCTTCGGCGGCGAGGCGGGCTCGCTCCGCTTCTGCACGTGCCTGAGCCAGCTGCTGTTCCAATTCACTGCGGGTGGAGTCGAAATCTTTTGTCGCCATGAGAATATTCCGCGAAGGAGTGTGAGCAAGTTGCGTTTTTGAGGGTAAATTTTGCTTTTTTGAGTGAATTACATTTTATCTGCAAACAGTCTTTAAAAGGCTAACTAAACAGAGACACATGAAGTAAAAACAAGTTAGCCAAAGACACGTTAAGTTTCAGAGTTTACTGGGGTAAACTGAGCCGTTCCAGCATGAAAAGGCGTTGCTGGGCTATGAGTAACAACTCCTAAATAATAAATAGTGGATAAATAACGAATAAGTAACCGCATATGTCAACTGTGCCAGCCACAGTGAACGGCAATCGATTGCTGACTCGAAATCGTTTGCCTGGGGCACGGCATAGATATCTGGCAGAAAAGCTGGCAGGGGAGCCGCCCGCAGCGGCAAAGTACGGAATAACCCATGGCAAGCCGGTAGCTGATAACCTGCCTATCAGTTATTTCGCTTATATTCGATATATTTTCGTTATAAAAAGCTCAGAGTGATTCACCCTGAGTAAAAAACCTCTCATCACACCTCATGATGCGCAAATACCTAGGGGAGAGCTGCACGTGCTACGGGAAGAAGTATTGGAGAAATTGGGCCTCGATAGCGGAGCCTCTGCAGAAGTTATTCAGGCCGCCATCACCGGCAAGCGCGAAAGTTTGAGCGAAGCCGCAGGCAAGGCACCTACGGATGCCCTGAAAGAGAAATACGAGGCACAGCTGCAGCAGCTTGAGGACATTGAGCGGGCCTTGCGTGCCGCCTCTGCCGCTGCATCCCCCTCTCCGCTGTCGCAAACGAAACTTGCCGACCTGCCGCAATCCGCCACCCAGTTTGAAGCCGGCACCACCGCCGCGGTCAATCTGCAGGTGGGCCAGCTGCTCGCCGGCCGCTATGAGGTGCGGCAGCAGATAGGTGCCGGTGGTATGGGCGCGGTGTACCGGGCGCTGGACAAGACCACCGGCAAGGAAATCGCCCTTAAAGTGTTACTGCCGGCGCTGTTACAGAACGAGAACGCCCGCGAGCGCTTCCTGGATGAGGCGCGTATTTCCCAGCAGCTCAGCCACCCCAATATCGTCAATGTCTACGACGTGCAGCAAGACGGCGACTTCTTTTTTCTCACGATGGAATTACTGCAGGGCCAGGACCTGCGTCAGGTCATGGAAAACCGCAGGCTGGCGAGACAGCAGTTCAGCCTGCAAGAAGTGCAGGATATCCTCAAGCCGCTCTGTGAAGCTCTGGCATACGCCCACGAATACACCGTGCATCGGGACCTCAAGCCGGAAAATATCTGGCTGAGTGATGACGGCAAGATCAAGATCATGGATTTCGGCATCGCCCGGGTCCAGTCCACCAGCCAGCGCACCCAGACCGGTGCCGCCATGGGCACCGCTTATTACATGGCGCCGGAGCAATTAAGAGGCGTTAAGGAGCTGGATGGCCGCGCCGATCAGTATGCGCTGGCGGTAATGGC
Organism: Microbulbifer aestuariivivens; assembly: GCF_039545115.1. Classification (NCBI taxonomy): domain Bacteria; kingdom Pseudomonadati; phylum Pseudomonadota; class Gammaproteobacteria; order Cellvibrionales; family Microbulbiferaceae; genus Microbulbifer; species Microbulbifer aestuariivivens. Next base: position 12,689 of record NZ_BAABRT010000015.1, read on the forward strand.
TTATGAATTGTTGAGCGGCGAGGTGCCCGCAGGGCGCATCGAACCCCTGCACACGCTGGTCAAAGGGCTGCCGCGCAAGTGGTCGGCGCACATTGATCGAGCGCTGTCGGCCAAACCCGAAGCCCGCTTTGCCGACATCGCCGCCTTCCAGCAGGCGCTGATGCCCACTGGCGGCCCGGTTCTGCCGGCGTTGCCCTGGAAGGGCATCGGCATCGCCGCCGGCGTACTGGTGGCGCTGCTCGGTATCGGCAGCCTGGCCGCCAGTGGCAGCTTTAACCTGGAGGGCCTGAAAAACCTGCTGCCCATGAGCAAGGAAGAGATCGCCGCGCACAAAGCCAGCCTGGCCAAGATCCAGGGGGAGATCAAGGTGCTCAGGCAACGCCTTGACACTTCCCGACGCAGCCTCGACAGCGATGTGCGCGCTGCCGAGCGCAACAACAGCGATGAACTGGCGGCGCTGCTGAGCTGGCAACAGTTGAGCGAGGATGGCATTTTCGCAGGTTCTCAGCTCACCACGCTGGAAGGCGACCTGTCGATGGCGGAGACGCTGTTGCGCGAGAACGCCTTCGAACAGGCGCAGCCGGTATTCGAACGGGTACGCAAGGGCTACGCAGAACTGCTGCAGACATTCGACACTGCGGGCGAACTCCATGAGGCCGAGCAGAGTTTCGATCGTGCACAGAGCGCGTGGGAGAAGCTGACAGAGGACTACGGCCTCGCGAACCCGGCTCCGGTGGCGGCAGCACTTGAAGCTGGAAACCAGGCGCAACTGCAGCAGCGTCAAGGCGCTTTTCCCGCAGCGCTGGCCAACTGGCAGGAGGGCACGGAGCAGTGGCGTGCCGCGCGCGCATCTGTTGCCGGCGAAGTGGCGCGCATCGACAGCGAACGGCAGGCTCAAATCGCAGCTGCGGCGGCAACGCGCAAGCGGCAGGCGGCCAAGCTGAAACAGCTGTTGACGGGTAATGAAATGATACCTATCCCCGGTGGCAGTTTTGTGATGGGCGATGATGACAGCATTGCAGAAGAAAAGCCGGCACACCGGGTGGCGATCAAGTCCTTCGCGATGAGCCGATATGAGGTGACCTTCGCCCAGTACGATGCCTTTGCTGCCGCCACAGGTCGTCCTAAACCCGATGATGAGGGTTGGGGTCGCGGCAACCGCCCGGTGATCAATGTGAGCTGGGGTGATGCGACGGCCTACGCGCAGTGGCTGAGCAAGGAAACCGGCAAGCGCTTTCGCCTGCCCAGTGAAGCGGAGTGGGAGTATGCGGCACGGGCGGGTTCTTCCAGCAACTACAGCTGGGGCGATAAGGTCTACTGCAGCCAAGCTCGGTTTAGCGGTTCCCCCGGCTATGATTGCGGCAACGAGGACCAGACGGTACCGGTAGGCAGCTTCGCCGCCAACGACTTCGGTCTACATGACATGCATGGGAATGTGTATGAATGGGCCCAGGACTGCAAGAATGAATCCTACATCGGCGCCCCTGTTAATGGTGCTGCCTGGACCAGTGGCGACTGCACCAAGCGAGCACTACGCGGTGGCTCCTGGGCCAAGGCTTCGTGGCTCATGAACTCTGAATTCCGTGACTGGGGTCCCGTATCGCTTCGTGACAACGATGTAGGCATTCGGCTCGTCCTGGAGCTTTAGGGCATCGCATTAAAATCATCATTCGGGGTTTTGTGTTTTACCCTTTTCAAGCCGGACTGCTTCGTTGATGTAGCCCTTCAGAGTGATTGCATAATTTTGTAAGCGCCCAGAAGAGCGGTTGGGTCTGGTAAAAAATATTAAAAATAATTCAATGCCCACTTGTTGGCAGTGAGCCTGGGAGCAGAAAGTTGCTGTATTTGGGAATAGACCTGGGAACCACCTTTAGCGTCGCGGCCTATGTGAACGACCACGGGCAGCCGACACTGTTTCCGGATTTTCACGATGCCAATGAATTCCGTACCCCCAGCGTCGTGCACCTGGGTGAAGAGGGCTGTCTGGTGGGCACGCCGGTGGAGGAAATCCTGGAAGACGAGCCGGGCCTGCCACACGCGCGCTTCTTTAAGCTGGATATGGAGGCCAAGCTGCCGGTATTCACCGATAGTGACAAGCGCGAATGGTATCCACAGGCACTGTCGGCGCTGGTGCTGAAAAAAATCCTCAAGGATGTGGATGCCTTTGCCCATGAGGATATCGGCGGGGTGCTGATTGCTGTGCCGGCCAACTTTAATGATGCACAGCGTCGCGCCACCAAACTGGCAGCGCAGATGGCCGGGATTTCGCAGGTGAAGCTGATTGAGGAGCCGGTGGCCGCGGCCACCTTTTACGGCGTCCATCAGGCCGGTGGCGAACAGACGCTGTTTGTCTATGACCTGGGCGGCGGCACCTTCGATGCCACAGTGCTGCAGTCCTCGGAGGACGGGCTTTACGCTCTGGCTACCGAAGGCAGCAATACCCTGGGGGGCAAGCATATCGACGAGCGCATCGTGCGTTTTATCGTCGAGGAGTTCCAGCGCCAGCACGGCTTCAAGCCCGACGACCCCGCATCGCAGCAGGTTCTGCGACGCTTCGCCAACGAGGCCAAGCACACCCTGGCCAAGCCCGGCAAAGGGCGCATTAACAAGACGCTGGTGATTGGCGGCCGCACACTGGAATTTATCCTCACCAAAGACCGCTTCCACCAGCTGATAGACGATTTTGTCGACGATACCCTGGCGGTGTGCGACAAGGCGCTGCGGGCCTCCGGCATGGACTGGAGCTTTATCGACACAGTGCTGCTGACCGGCGGATCTTCGCTGCTGCCACTGGTGATGGACAAGGTGGCCCGCGCCAGTGGCAAGGAGCGCGATCAGCTGGTGTGCAAGCAGCCGCACCAGGCCGTCGCCTATGGTGCCGCCATACTGGCCCAGCAGGCCTTCGGTCAGGCGAGCGGCAAGGCACTGCAGTCCATCTGTTCCTACGACCTGGGAATTCGCACCCTGGGGCGCGATGGTCAGCCGGCGGTGAAAGTCCTGATTGAGCAGAATTCCGCCGTGCCCGCCAGCGCCACCACCACTTTTTACACCAGCCGTGACGATCAGACCCGCGTGATTATCGAGGCGGTGCAGAAGCGCGGCGAGGGCGACGGTGCCGAAGAGAAAAGCCTCGGCTATTTTGCCTTTGGCCCGATTGAACGCCCCCGCAAGAAATATCCGCTGGAAATCGAAATGCGCTACGACCTGGAAGGCATTGTGACCATTACCGCCCGCGATCCGGAAAGCGGCCGGCAGATCCAGCAGGTCATGGATGAGGAGACCGAGGCGCTGGACAAGGCGCTTTTCGAGCAGCGGGGCTGGCTGCAGAAAATGGACGTGAATGTCTGAATGGTGAGTAGAGAAGATTGACCGCTATGCGTGTGACCAGTATTGCCGTGTCGGAAGTGGGCAAGGTGCGTGCGCACAATGAAGATGCGGTATTCGCCGATGACGAGCTGGGGCTGTGGCTGGTGGCGGACGGTATGGGCGGACACGCGGCCGGCGAGGTGGCGAGCCGTCTGGCGGTGGCTACCGTGGTCGAGGAGGTCAAGGCCGGCAGCGAGTTGAAGGACGCGGTAAAGCGCGCGCATAGCGTGATCAAGGTGGCGGCAAGGGAAAACCGGGAGCAGGCCGGCATGGGCACCACGATTGTGGCGCTCAGGCGCTGCCAAAACCGCTTTACGCTGGTCTGGAGCGGGGACAGCCGGGCATATGGCTGGAGCTGCAGTGAGGCATTCTCGCAACTGACAACGGACCACTCTTTTGTCGGCGACATGGTTGCGCGAGGCATTCTCACGGTACAGGAGGCCGAGGACCATCCCGACAGGCACCTGATCAGTCAGGCCCTGGGTATCTCTTCCATCCCGCACCTGCGCCCCGAGGAGATGGAGTTTCGCCCCAGGCGTCATGGCGGGGTGCTGCTCTGCTCGGATGGCGTCAGCGATATGCTTGGGGCGGCGCGGCTGGCTGAGATCTGCGGTGGCGGGGGCGATCTGCAGGAGACCTCGGCCCGGCTCACTCGCGCGATAGAAAACACGCCCGCGAGTGACAACTACAGTTTTGTGCTGCTCGACTATCAGCTTGCCGGTGTGGCGCAGCGGTTCTGCCGCTGGTGGAGGGGCTGATTCAGTTCTCCACCGCCTGAACCCTATTTCTGCTCTCAGCCTTGGTCACTGGTGTGGGCCGTTATCCGCCGTTGACCTGCTAGCTTTCTAACCTTCTGACCTGTAGGTCGTTTCGGCTGGCTGTGACCCCCGCCTGTTCATCAGGGCGGGCCCGTCTCCTATCCCACCTGCGCAGAATACGAAAAAGGCCCGATCCTTGCGGATCGGGCCTTTTGGAGATGGCGCGCTCGGGAGGATTCGAACCTCCGACCGCCTGGTTCGTAGCCAGGTACTCTATCCAGCTGAGCTACGAGCGCGTTGCGGGAGCGGACAATAGAGAGGATGGCGGCCCAGGTCAAGAAAATTTTGAATTTTCTATGGGAATCAGCGGCTTAGTGCCATCAGAGACCAGAGACCAGAGGCCAGAGGCCAGAGGCCAGAGGCCAGAGGCCTCGGGGCATGGGCTCACTTGCGCAGCAGCTTGCTGATCAGTGCCTGATCAACTCCTTTCATCTCCCGGTATTCCTCCCGCGCCACGGCGTCGTTGTTGAGGAAGCCGCGCAGGAACAGGCTGATGGCAGTGCCGAGGGCTGTGCGCGCCTGCTCCGTTTTTACCGGCAGGTCGATAAAGCCGCGGCCACTGGTTGCATCGGCCGGGGTGCAGAGGGAAAAGTGGTTGGCGTCCTCAAGCAGCAGCAGGGCGTTGTCGCCGCCGTTTTCCGCAAGGGCCTCGGCAAAGGTCTGCTCAATGCGGGCGGTCGCACTTTGGTTGCCGGAGCCGTAGCGGTGGGCGCTGTGGGCGATGCAGCCGTCTTGCTCGCCACCAGTGATGAAAACCGGCACTCCCGGGCTGATGGGCAGCAGGGTTTCCTCCGGCCAGCCGAGGACGGTGGAGGCGCCGGTATGGGCGCCATAGGCGAAGACCGCGCGCAGGGCGGGGAACCACTGGGGGTTGGCATTCAGCAGCGCCAGGGTGCCGCCGGCACTGTGTCCGCCGAAGGCGAGCCGCTCCAGATCCAGCTTGCCCTGCAATATCCCCTGGCTGTTGTGGCGCTCAAGCATGGAGAGCAGTGCTGGTAGCGCCAGCGCCGAGGGCCGCTGGCCAAAGTGTTCCGGCTTCAGTGCCTGAATATCGATACCGGGGCTCGCGGCGATATAACCGGGCATTTCCTCGCAAACCATCTGGTAAGTCACAGTGACGATGCCCGCCGGCGCCAGTGTTTCTGCCAGCCAGCGATAACCGCTGGAATCAATATTCATGCCCTGGAAGAGAATCAGTACCGGGCAGGGCGCGAGGGCGCTGTCCATGGGCACCGCGCCGGTATTGCGCTCAGCAAAGGAGTCCCCGTACTGTGCCGGGTAGTAAATCCGGGCAATGCCCGTATCGTAGGGGGAGGCCAGAGCTTCTACCTTGAAGGCATCGAAGAGACTGCGTGTCATGTACATGGAGAACACCTTTTATAGAAGAGCCTTAGATAGAGCATCTGAATGACAGGGAAGGAGCTTAGGTAGCTGCCTGATAGCGCAGATTGATAATTGTCAATTTACATGTCCATCAACTGGGGTATCCATGAACCGCGCCTGCCGAATAGGCGTACTCAGAGCGTAGAATTCAAACAACTTGTTTTTTCCATTTCCCCGTGAGGTCGATACAGTGAAGATAGTCCGTTCCCTTGCCGCGTTGCCGATCCTGTTCGGGCTGGCTGGCAGCCTGCTTTCCGCCACAAGCGCAGTCGCTTACCCTCTTTCCTCCGATGAATCGTTCTGCGCACGGGCGCAACAGTTTATCGCCGGCACCGATCTTGCCGTGGACAATACGGTGTACGAAGAGGGTAGCTACATGACCAGCTTCAAGGAATCCAAGCCCACCGCCATGCCGCTGACAAGCCACCAGTATATGGGATTCCAGTTTGTGGATGGACAGCGCGCGGAGTTTCCGGTCACCGTTGCCTGTAAGATGAAAACCGCCGAGCGCATTCGCACGGCTCACGAATCCACAGGCGAAGTGCTGGTGGCCGAGGAAGACCGCGAGTGCCAGCAGTGGCTGGACGTGGTGCTGGACGATGTTTATCAGGCGCTGGAACAGGAAGGGGCTGAAGGGCTGCTGCCGCGTGAGCGGATTGAGCTGGACGAGGAAAACAATGTCTATATCGGTCCCTTGTGGCTGCGCCCGGAGCTGTATCAGGTTGCCTATAGCGAGGGCGACAAGCTGAAGCTGCGCAGCAAGGCGCTGCATGTGGAGTACCGCTCTTTGATGCCGGTACCGAGAAGCTTCATGGGCACCCACTACTGCACCATGATCGCCCCGGAATATCTGACCCAGCTGATCAAAGGCGAAGTCGAAGCCCCGCCCCTGATGGACTGAGCCTGGATATCAGGCTTCAACCGCGCGGAGCATCTGCTCCGCGCCCATCCGCAGCGTCAGCATTTCCTGTACGCCTTCCTCGCCGAATACCCGCGTGGCCAGCTTGTTCATTGGGTCCCGCTCATAGCACAGACGCCGCAACAGGTGGTCATTGTTTCTGAGTTCAGCGCGCTCGCTCTGGGGCACGGGACTGGCATTGTCATACCAGCTCAACCAGTGCTTGAGCATATTGCGGGCATACTCCTCGAGAATATCGATATTGCCGTCGTTCAGGTCGCCGGTGAGGCTCTGGGTGGACGGGTTGATCAGTGCGCGCATATAGGGGCCGTGGCTGACCGACCACTGAAAGTTGCTGTTGCCACGCAGGGCGAGGTATTCCTCGTTGATAGGCGCGTAGTACTTGTCGAGGTAGTCGCTGTCCAGCAACAGGTTGCGGCGCGGCATAAAGTCAAAGTAAAAAAACAGCTTGGGGATGGTGCCGAATACCATCACAAAGTGCGGTACATCGGTATTCTGCCCCAGGTAGGCGGTGGCATTCATGTCGAGAATGCTGGCCTTGCGATTTCCCAGCCAGGAATTCACCAGCCACTCGCAGTCGCCGCCGCTCCAGGCCTGGAAGGAGCCCTCGAACTCGCCATGGGGCGAGGTGTAGTACTCCCGGTCGCGGCAGCTTGGTTCCAGCTGCAGGCCAGAGAAGCGACTGGCAATGGTTTCCTTGATGTCGGTGAGAATGCCCCAGCAGCGCTCCCAGGCCTTGCTGACGTCTACGTCCGGGTTCTCTGCCAGAAACTGATCGATGGTTTTGGTATCCGAATGCATAAGTGGTCTCACTGAATATCCGCAGATGAATGGTGGTTGGGCGCTGCGCGGTTATTTAACCCGCGGCGCTCAGGCGCTCTCGGTCTCTGACAGGTATTGCGCATTGGGGTCTCCGTGCGCTACCCGATAACCGCTCTGGTAAATCTTGTCCGCGGAAATTCTTCGATTCGGCGCCTTGATCTGATCGAGAAATTCGAGCCGCGACAGCCCTTCGTGATCGCAGATGGCGTCAAACACCCGGGCGTTGGAAGCGGGGATGCGTTCGTTGTCGCACACATTGAAGATGCCCTGCAGCTTGTGGTCGATGGCGTGGACCACGGCACTCACCACGTCGTCGAAATGAATGGCGTACAGCAGCGCGTCCGCACCGAACAGCGCCTTGCCGCCGAAATATGAGTGGGCGAGTTTCACCCGCTCTGGAAAGGTCATATCCCCCGGCGCGCCATACATATCCGGGAAGCGCAGCACGCAGCCTCCGCTGCGCGCAAGCACCACCTCTTCCGCCTGCTGGTAATACAGCGAAGAGGGCTCATCGTGGTTGCTGGTAGGCGTCTGCTCGGTGATGGGGTCGTTGCCCTCACCGCCATCCCCATAAACCGAGAATGAGGAGAGGAATATCAGGCGCTCGCAGCTGGCGGCGGCGCTGGAGCAGGTTTCCACCAGGGTCTGGCGGTAGTGCTGGTGTCGCTCTTCACGGGTGCGGGTATTTTTAACATTGGGTGCGACGGTGACGATAATCAGGTCGACATCTTTTGCCGCAGCGGCGACTTTATCGGCTTCATGCCCTTTAAGGACCAGCACCTCGTCGGCAAAGTCTTGCAGGGCTTCCACTTTTGCGGGAGTGGTGGTGGTGCCGATCACCTTGTGCCCATTGCCGCGCAGCCGGCTGCCAAGGGCTTTGCCCACGTGGCCCATTCCCAGTATCAGTATTCTCATTGTTCTCTCCACAGGGGTTTGCCAACTGAACATTGTTACTGGTTGCGAGGGGCTTGGCGCATTGATCATTGTCAATTTCCCGCGCGCTGCGCGTGAGAAATGGCGCTGAATCATTGTGATTGGCGGAAGGCGGAAGGCGGAAGGCGGAAGGCGGAAGGCGGAAGGCGGAAGGCGGAAGGCGGAAGGTGGGCAGTCGGGCAGTCGGGCAGACGGGCAGACGGGCAGACGGAGCCGTAGAGATTTTGGGTGGGCGTTTTGGTGTACTGCGGTGGCTTTAAAGCTGTGGCTGCGGGTTTTGCTGGCGGAAAGGTGAAAATCAGGCGCTGCATCGGGCGGCTGTTAATGCCGCCCGATGGGCTAAGTGCAGAGGCGCTTAGACCGCTGCCTCTGTCTCGGCCTGGCGGGCATTGGTGATGCCGTTTTCCGTTTCGAAGTACTGCAGATCCGCCAGCTCGTAGCGGGTCTGCATATAACCTTCTACTTCGGCGCGCAGAAGGATGTAGTCATCGTCGGCGGTGCACCACACATTGTAGGGCGGGTGTTCTTCCGGCAGGTCTGCGGCGGTATCGGTAACCTGGAAGTGGCGCGCGCGAAATGTGCCGGCTTCCACGGTGATATCGGTTTCCCCGACATAGACCAGTGAAAAGCCCATCGGGAACAGCAGTGGGCCGGTTGCGCCGCGGTGATCCGGCGAGGACAGCATCATGTGCGGGAAGTGTTGCTTGCCCGGGCCCTTTTCCAGGTCATACAGGCGCATCAGCAGGCTGTCGCCGGCGATGGGGTGGCACTGCATCCACTGTATCGGCGCGTCGAGTTCAATGCGCTGGCTGATGCGGCCGTCGCGCTGGTTGAAGGTCTCACATTCGGCCACTTTATCGGTAAAGCGAAACCAGCCTGTACCTTCAAACTTGTCGCCGACCGTCAGGCGTACCGAGCAGTCCAGCGGCGCGGAGTCACTGTGGCGCAGTGCCTGCACAATGTCGCGGGTAACGCTGGGTGCATCGTCGATTTCACAGTGCGCCTGCAGAACATCCACGCTATCCGACTGCTGGGTGATGCTGAAGAACTCGCGCCCCCGCTCGTGTCCGAGCCGCTCGGGTTTGCGGCTGGTGTAACGGATGTGTCCTCGAATAGTGCGGTAGGCCATGATTTCCTCTGCGTAGTGCTTTTATCAGTTGTTTTGTTTTCTGCGGCGATCGGGGCTGATTGTTGATTCCTATCGCTATCGCTATCGCGGTCTCTAGCGTTCAATCAATTCGATGCGCTCGCCATCGGGCCCGTAAAGGGTGCAGCTGCGGCGTCCATTATAGGGTGCGCTGCTATGGCAATGAGCCTCGACGCCCTCAGGCAGGCTGTCGGTGAAAAAGGTCACCATGGCAATGCCGGCGCCGAGGGTTCCCTGCTGCTGGTGTAAGGCATCGAGGTTATCCAGCTGGTCGATTTCAATCAGGCATTTTTCGGCCAGCTGCAGTGTCGCCAGCGGGTGGCGCTGTTCGATTGGCAGGCCGCGCAGCTGATTGATGACCGTGACCTTGGTGTCAAAACTCAGGCCCTTGTGCTGTGCCAGTTCCTCGTAGCGCGCAAGGGATGCCGAGCGATCCTTGCTGGCCAGCACGGGGATGAAAAGGTGATCGACGGCGCACTCGGCCTGCGGCAGCTGGAAAGGCGGCACTTCATCGGCAACCCGGGTCAGATAAAGAAGCTCGCCGGCCGGGCCCTGTACCTGCGCTGCGCGGATCTTGTCGCTCAGCTCCAGATTGGCGGCGGGGCGCAATACCTGGAAGGGAGACTTCACCAGTGCGGCGGTGAGGCTGTCCACATCTTCAACCAGAACTTCCAGTGCCATCCAGCCCGCGCGGGTCAGCGGAGCGGCGGGCACGGCAGCGGGATCGTCAACGATGCGCAGCCAGGGGCGTCCCAGGGAGTTGCCTAACAGCCAGTATTGATTGCCGGTCAGGCCTGTGCAGCCCCACTGCTGAGTCATGGACTCTGTGAGGGTTTCACTGCAGAGCACCTGGCAATGGAGGTGGCTGCAATAGTCGTCAACTAGGCGCGCTGCGTCGGGGCTTGCCAGGGTTGCCACGGAGCAGGGGCCGAGTAGGGGGCGTGGTTCATTTGTATTCATTGGGACAAATCGTGGTTCTCAAAGATCTAATGTTATAATAATATAGCAAATGTTGAAGAGAAAGGTCTGCCCTCGATTCGAGGGTACAGGAGAGCGCTGAGTATGGCGATGAAGGGAACGAGTACCCTGTTCGACAAGCTGTGGTCGGATCACACAGTGTGTGATCTCGAAAATGGAGAGGCCCTGTTGTATCTGGACCGGGTGTTTCTCCATGAGCGCACCGGGGCGGTGGCTTTGCAGAGTCTGCATGCGGCAGGTTATGGCGTGCGCGATGCCCGCCATGTGTTCTGCACCATGGATCACATAGTCGATACCTTCCCCGGTCGCGGGGACAAAACACTGATGCCATCGGGCTCCGATTTTATTCTGGCTACACGGCGCGAAACCCGTGCGGCCAATGTCCGCCTCTATGATGTGGACGATGCGGATCAGGGCATCGTGCATGTGATTTCCCCGGAGCAGGGGCTGGTGTTGCCCGGCCTGACTCTGGTCTGCCCCGACAGCCACACCTGCACTCAAGGTGCGATTGGCGCGCTGGCCTGGGGTATTGGCTCCAGTGAGGCGGAGCACGCGATGGCGACAGGCACCCTGCGTGTGCGCAAGCCGAAAAATATGCGCGTGATGGTGAATGGTACATTGCGCCCCGGCGTGACGGCCAAGGACCTGATTCTGCATCTCATCGCCAAGTACGGTGCCAATGGTGGCGCTGGTTGTGTGGTGGAATTCGCCGGTTCCGCAATCCAGCAGCTGGAAGTGGAAGCGCGCTTTACCCTGTGCAATATGGCAGTGGAATTCTCCGCATTTACCGCCGTGATCGCCCCGGACGAAAAGGTTGAAGCCTATTTCGAAGGCAAAGACTTTGCTCCCAAGGGTGAGCACTGGCGCGATGCCGTGGATTACTGGCGCACCCTGCGCAGCGACGAAAACGCGGTATTCGACATCGATCTGGTTGTTGAAGCGGAGCAGGTGGAGCCGGCCGTGACCTGGGGTACCAGCCCGGAACAGGCCATCGGCATCAGTGCCTGCATTCCCGCTGCCGGTGATTATGCCGAAGCGCATCGTCAGGAGGCGGCCACCAGGGCGCTGCAATACCAGGGTCTGGAATCCGGCAATGCCATTACCGATATCGCGGTAAACGCGGCGTTTATCGGCTCCTGCACCAACAGCCGCCTGAGTGACTTGCGCGCTGCGGCGGCGGTGGTCAAGGGCCGCCAGATTGCCCCGGGCGTGCGCGGTGTGGTGGTGCCGGGATCGCGGCGGGTTAAGCGCGCTGCGGAGCAGGAAGGTTTGCACCGTATTTTTACCGATGCGGGTTTTGAGTGGCGGGACTCCGGTTGCTCCATGTGCTTTTACGCTGGGGGTGAAACCTTTGGGGAATTCCAGCGGGTGATTTCCACCACCAACCGAAATTTTGAAGGGCGCCAGGGGCCGAATACACGCACGCACCTCGCCAGCCCGGAAACGGTGGCGGCGACGGCCATTGCCGGGTCAATCACATCAGCAGAAATGCTGGCCAAGAGCGAGTCACTGAGCGCATGAAGCCGTTTATTTCTCATACCGGAGTCGCCGCGCCCCTGTTGCAGCGCAATATCGATACGGACGCGATTATTCCCTCGCGGGAAATGAAGCGGGTTTCCAAGCAGGGTCTCGGCGAGGGGTTGTTTGCCGGCTGGCGCTATACCATGCCCGGCAGCCGTGAGCTGAAGCCGTCTTTCGTGCTGAATAAGCCTGAATACGAGGGCGCATCCATCCTTTTGGCGGGTGACAATTTCGGTTGCGGCTCATCCCGCGAACACGCCGTCTGGGCATTGGTGGAATACGGTATTCGCGCCGTGATTGCCAGCGGTTTCGGGGCGATTTTCCACACCAACTGTATCCGCAACGGTTTATTGCCTGTGTGTCTCCCAGAGGAGGACATACGGACACTGGCGCAAGCGCTGAGCGAAGATCCGCAGAACCGGCAGGTGACAATTGACCTTGAGCAGTGCCTGGTTCGCAGTGGCGATCTGGAGTGGAGCTTCACTCTCGACGAGGCCGCGCGCTATATGCTGCTGAATGGCCTGGATCCCATTGCGCTGACCCTGCAGCACCGCGACCTGATCGATAAATACGAGCAGGCCCGTCGTCGGGAACACGCCTGGGCATATGCGCCGATTGAGAATGCTGTGGAGGGTGTGCTGCCGTGACGATGCCGGAATCACTGCTGCAGCAGCTTGTTCGCCTGCTCGCCCGTGACATTGATGAGCCCACCCTCAGCCGCGCCCAGTTGCACCTGCTGGACTGGCTCGGCTGTACCGTCTACGGCGGCAAAAGTGAGTTGGCGGGCAAACTGCGAAATTATCTTAGCCGCTGGGGCACGGCGGGCGACTGCTGGAACCTGGCCGTTAAGGATTCCTGCTGGCAGGACGCGCTCGCCTACCAGGGTGCGCTGGGCAGTGTATCCGAGATGGATGATCTGCATCGCACATCGACACTGCACCCCGGGCCGGTGATTATCCCCGCGGCGATTACGGTCGCTGAAATGGTGCAGGCCAAGCCCCGCGCGCTGCTGGAATCCATCGTGGTCGGCTACGAGGCCATGATCCGTATCGGCCGGGCGCTGGGCAGGGATCACTATGCCCTCTATCACAGCACTTCCACCTGTGGCAGCTTCGGTGCAGCTGCCGCTGCCGCCCACCTGCTTCAGCTGACACCACAGGAAACCGTGTGGGCGCTCGCCAATGCCGGCAGCCGCACCGGCGGATTCTGGCAGATGCGCCACGAGGCGGTGGAAACCAAGCACCTGCACAATGCCGCGGCGGCGCACGCCGGGGTGCAGGCAGCGCTGCTGGCCTCCGAGCAGTTACGCGGTCCAGCCAGCCTGCTGGAAGGCACCCAGGGATTCTTCGCCGCAACGTCTTCCCAGGCGGTGCCTCTGGCGGTGATCGATAACGCTACCGATCACTGGCTTCTATACCAGTGCAGCTTCAAACCCTGGCCTGCGTGCCGTCATACCCATGCGGCCATTGATGCCGTGCGGGCTCTCGACGGACTGGCGGTTGCTGACATCGCTGCACTGGAAATCGGCACCTACGCAGACGCTCTGCAATTTTGTGACCGCCCGCAACCGCTTTCCCCGGCCGAGGCGCGCTTCAGTTTGCAGCACTGTGTTGCCGTGGCCCTGCTTTACGGTGAGCCGACTATCGCGCACTTCGAGCCGGATTATCTGCAGCGTGAGGAAGTCGCCGCACTGAGGAGCAGAGTGAAGCTGCAAGTCAGCGATGTGCACCAGGCTGCCTACCCGGCCCACTTTGGCGCCACTGTGAATGTGTCACTCTCAAATGGCGGCAAGCGGGACATTACCCTGCACGATGCCTGGGGAGACCCGGAGTGGCCCCTGTCTGCGGAAGACATTATTGCCAAAGCGCGCAAGCTGTTTGCCGCGGCCGGTGTGGCCGACGCATCAGGCGCCGATCTGGTTGAAGTGGTGCTGAACCTTTGCGGCCAGGATGATCTCTCTGGTTTCTTCGCTCTTCTTCGCGGTGTGGGAGAACACAGTGCAGGGGTATGAGCAAAAACTGCTGGAGCATGTAGCCGGCACCCGCTTTGAGGATCTCGATAGCGCTGCTATCAAGGCCTGTAAAACCTTTATTTTTGATTCCATCGGCGTCGGCATCAGCGGTTCGCGCTTGCCATTGGCCGCCAGTTTGCTTGAGACCGCATCCAATTGGGGCGGTGCTCAGGACGGCGCGGTGGCAACTGTATGGGGTTCAGGACTTAAACTCCCGGTACCCAGTGCGGCGATGGTCAACGCCTACCAGATTCACAACCAGGAGTTCGACTGTGTGCATGAGCATGCGGTGGTACACCCCATGGCAGTGATTCTGTCGGCCATTCTGGCAGATGCCGAAGCGCGCCAAGTGAGCGGCGCTGAACTTATGCTGGCGGTCGTCCTGGCGGTCGATGTGGCCACTATCCTCGGGATGAGTGCCGACCAGCCGATGCGTTTTTTCCGTCCGGGAACCGCAGGCTGCATCGGCGCCGCTGCGGGACTCGCGCGCCTGCGCGGCTACAGCAAGGAAAAAATCCTGCAGGCCATGTCGATCGCTTACAGCCAGACCGGCGGCACCATGCAGGCACACAGAGAAGGCGTGGCAGTATTGCCAATGCAGGCGGCATTCAATGCCCGCAATGCGGTAACCGCGGCGGATATGGCCGGCTTCGGCCTGGTGGGCCCGGGGCAATTCCTCAGCGGCGAGTTTGGATATTTCTCCATCATGGAATCGGCCGGCAATGCACCGGAAGCCTTCGCGCTTCTGGGGCGTGAATGGCAGATCGGCCGCATCAGCCACAAACCTTTTCCAACCGGGCGCGCCGCGCACGGTACCCTGGACGCCCTGATGCAGTTGCAGGCGCAGCACGGCTTCAGCGCGGCTGATATCGACAGTGTTTCCATTGAGGCACCGCCGCTGGTGCGCCGTCTGGTGGACAGGCCTGTACTGCCATCGATGGGCGTGAACTATGCAAAACTCTGTATCGGTTATGTGGCGGCGACGCTGCTGCTGACCGGCGATGTGGGCGTGGCGGACTTTGATGAGGCACCGCTGGCCGATGCGCACAGGCTGAGCCTGGCTGAACGCATTCGCATGCGCCCCTCAGCCTGTGACGATCCCAACGCGCTTGCACCCCAGGCAGTCACCGTGCGTTTGCACAGCGGAGTCGAATATCACAAAGAGATGCTGGCGATACTCGGCCACCCGGACAGCCCCCTCGGCCGCGAACGCCAGACCGAAAAATTTATCCGTTGTCTCGCCTCTGCGCGTTATCCCATGGATAGCGATGCGGCACATCGAATTCTGACGCAGGTAGATCAACTGGATCGGCTGGCATGCGTCACCCAACTGACTGAACTGCTCACCCCTGAGCTTCAGCTCGACCACGCTATTTGTTGACAGGAGTCGGATCTTCCATGCCATACCCAAGCTATTTCGAGAGTTTTGATGTGCATCAGGCGCTGGCGGAATACCCGCTTGGCGAGGCTTTTCTGGAAACCTATGCGGGCATGACCCAGGAGGCGTTGCGGGAACTGCAGAATCAGCGCTTCCTGAAGCTGATGGAGCGGGCCTGGCAGATTCCGTTCTACCAGCGTTTGTGGGGTGCGGCGGGTGTGGAGCCGGGCGATATCCAAAGCCTGGACGATATCGAAAAGCTGCCGATATTTTCCAAGTCCGACATCATGCAGAGCGTCGAACAGCATCCGCCAATCGGCGATTTCAGCGGCCTGGAAGGCCTGGCCCCGGAGCAGCGCCCGCCGGTTGTTTTTCACACCACAAGCGGCACTACCGGACGGCCCCAGCCGATCATCTTCGGGCCGCGCGGACGGGAAATTCAGGCCATGCTGGTGGCGCGGGCTTACCGTTTTATGGGGCTCAAACCCGCAGCCACCATCCAGTCGACTTACGGTCACGGCATGATTAACGGTGGGCATTACATTCGCGAAGCGATCACCCGCTATACCAATGCCATGTTCCTGTCTGCAGGCACCGGTCTCGAAACCCGCTCCGCGCAACAGGTGCACCTGATGCGTGATTTCGGTGTCAACGTGCTGGTGGGCTTCGCCGATTACATCAAGAAACTTGCCAGTGTCGCTGAAGAAAATGGCCTGGTTCCGGGCAAGGATATCAAGATCGATATGATCATCGGTCACCTGGGGCAGGAAACCCGTGCCGCGCTCAGCGAAGCCTGGGGCGGTGCTGCCCTCTATGACTGGTACGGCGTGGCCGACACCGGCTGTATCGCCGCTGAGGGACCGGACCAGAATGGACTCTATGTGTGGGAGGATGCCCACTACCTGGAGCTGCTGGACGTGGATACCAATAAGCCAGTGGCTGCCGGTGACGCGGGCAACATGGTGGTGACCTGCCTGTACAAAGACGATGTCTACCCGGTCATCCGTTTCAATACCTGCGATATCACCGAGGAAATTCCCGGGGAGAACCCGTTTAAGCTGCCCTTCAAGCGTATTCGCGGCTTCCTCGGCCGCTCCGACAATATGGTCAAGCTGCGCGGTATCAACGTCTACCCGCACGGTATTGGCGGCATGCTCGCCGAGCTGGCGAGCTTCACCGGCGAATATGTCTGTGTCGCTGAGCGCGATGACACTGGCCGGGAAAACCTCACCGTGCTGGTGGAAGTCGCTGCACCGGTAGCGGATCACCCGGCAATGACCGAAGAGTGTACCGTTATGCTGAAGCGCAAGCTGGGGCTTGAAGTCGGCGTTGAGCTGGTGCAGCCCGGTGGCACCGCGCAGTTGACCGAACTTGAAAAACGCCAAAAACCGCTGCGCCTGATTGATCGTCGCTTCGCATAAGGCCTCGATTAAACTTTCGGATACTGTTGTGCATAAAGCCCCGGAAAAAGACCGGGGTTCAGTTTCGGATAAGAGTCAGGCGATTTCAGTTGTGAGCCAGGAGTAGGCAATGTCTGAGAAACCACAAGCGAGTGCTCTCCTCAAGGAAGATGCCACTGCACTGGCGGCGCGCCTGCGAAGCGGTGATCTCACCAGCGAGCAGCTGACCGCTGCGACCCTGGCTGCAATCGATGAGCAGGATGGCTCTATCAACGCCTACAACTTTGTCGATGCGGAGGCCGCCATGGAGGCTTCCCGCGCATCCGACGCGCGGCGTCGTGAGGGCAGGCCGCTGTCTGAGTTCGACGGTCTCACGGTTGCGGTCAAGGACAATATCGACGTGGCCGGCATGCCCACCTCCAGTGGTCTCGGTTACAAGGAGCGGGCACCCGTTGCCGATACGGATGCCAGCGTTGTGACGCAACTGCGCGCTGCCGGCCTGATTATTATCGGCAAACTCAATATGCATGAGATCGCGCTCGGTGCCACCAATGACAACCCCCATTGGGGACGCTGCGAGAATCCGCTGCGCGCCGGCTACACCCCGGGCGGCTCCAGCGGCGGCTCTGGCGCTGCGGTGGCTGCCGGCATCTGTGCCTTTGCGCTCGGCACCGACACCATGGGTTCCGTTCGTATCCCGGCCAGTTACTGCGGCGTTGCCGGGGTGAAGCCGGGGCGGGATCAAATCGCCATGCCCGGCGTTACCCGCCTCTGT
This sequence comes from Microbulbifer aestuariivivens, assembly GCF_039545115.1. NCBI lineage: Bacteria > Pseudomonadati > Pseudomonadota > Gammaproteobacteria > Cellvibrionales > Microbulbiferaceae > Microbulbifer > Microbulbifer aestuariivivens. The sequence continues at coordinate 30,140 of NZ_BAABRT010000015.1, forward strand.
GGCCGCCTCGACACGGTTGGTCCGCTGGCCCGCTCCAGTCGCGACCTCAAAGCGCTGTGGCCGCTTATCTGTCGCAAGCAGGCTTCTGTCCCTGATGGCAATGGCAGCCGTGCTTCCGCGGCTCTGTCATCCATTCGCTGGGGAGTGATCGATCACTGTGAGAAGGTCGGTACCGAGAGCGAAATTGCCGAGACATTTCGCGAGTTTGCCGATCATCTGCCGGGTGCAGACAAAGTGCGCCGGGATTTCTCCGCGATGGATTTCTCCGCTATCCGCCGCGCCGGCCTGCTCTGGTGTGAAGCCGAGGCCAACATCACCTTCGCCAGCGAGCTGCAGGCGCAGCCCGAGATTTTTTCCGCAGAGTTGCAGCGTCTACTGCGCTGGGGTGCTGATCGCAGTGCGCCGGAATTGGTGCGGGCGATGGACACGGTGGAAGCGGCAGGTGCCTGGTTGCGGAATCAGCTTGAGGGAATCGACTTCCTCCTCACGCCCACCACGCTGCAAACAGCCTTTCCGTTCTCCAGCGCGGCGCCGGCCAATCAGGCCAACCTGACCAGCAGTGTCAATATGGCCGGGCTGGCGGCGGCGAGTATTCCACTGGGAACAACTGCAGAAGGTCTGCCATTTGGGCTGCAGATTATCGCCAGAGCCGGCGACGAAGCGCGCCTGCTGGAGATCTGCGTTGCGCTTGAGCAACATCTTTGTCACCAGGGCACCCCGGCAACCGCCTGATACACCACCAGTTCTGAAGTGTGAGTCCTGAGGCGTTGAGTAGAGACGTTAGTAGAAGTGCAGGCAGGGGCCCACAGTGACCACCGAGATAAAAGAGAAAAACCCCGTGAAAAGTACATTGGATGCCGCTACTGCAACTGGCGCGATCTGCCTGGACCGTGAAGGTGCCCTGGCACGGATAACGATTGATAACCCCGCCCAGCGCAATGCGATGACAGTGGGCATGTGGGAGTCCATGCTGGGTCTGCTGGACGAGGTCGAAGCGGACAGCGAGATTCGCGCTGTGCTACTGACCGGCGCCGGCAATAAAGCGTTCTGTGCGGGTGCCAGCATCAAAGAGCTGGCCAGCGCCATGAGTAATCCCGCTGAGATGCGCCGCCAGAATATCCTCATTCGTGATGTGCAGTTAAAGCTACAGCGCCTGTCGCGGCCCACCATCGCGGTTATCCGCGGCGCCTGCTACGGCGGTGGCTGCGGGCTGGCACTGGCCTGTGATATTCGCCTCGCGGATACCGCCGCGACCTTTGCCATTACCCCGGCCAAACTGGGAATTCTTTACAGTTTGCCCGATACACAGCGACTGATCGATCAGGTTGGCATGGCGAATGCGAAGGATATGCTGCTCACAGGCCTGCCGGTGACCGCTGAGCGCGCGCAGCAGATAGGTCTGGTTCAGCACCTTGCCGGTGAATCTGAACTGGCGCAGAAGGAGGGGGATCTGGTGCGCAGCCTGCTAAGCAATTCCCAGTATTCCCTGCGCTGGACCAAAGCCTCGATGGAATACCTGAGCAATGCCGGCAGTCTCAGCGCGCAGGAGCGGGAAAACTCCGAGCAGGAATTGCAGCAGGCTTTTGATGGTGCCTTTGATGGTAGCGATTTCCGCGAAGGTTGCGCTGCCTTTCTGGCCCGCCGCAAAGCGGATTTTCGCTGGCCTAACGAGGGCGACGAGTCCTGATTGCAAGACGAGTCTGCGGCGCCCTGAGCGCAGGAGCGAACAGTCTTTTCTGTAGCTATATGATTGCCGCACCGAGGGCTGATAATCGGCCCTCATACCTCATACCTCATACCTCAGACCTCAGACCTCAGACCTCACGCTGCGTGCAGAGCAGAAAACTTCAGCGCAAAAGCTTAACAGAGCGGTTAAGTGGAATTGTTGTGCAGGATGGTTCTGCGGAATAGCTCGGCGGTTAAGATGAGAGCTTGCTGACAAAAAAGAAGCGCAAGTGTCAGAACCCCTTAAGGCCCCATCAACTTGCGCTTCAGCGAAGTAACTTCAGTGTATCTGTCGTGCCGTCAAGGTATCTTCGATATTGACGGAATAGCGAACTGGCCTTTAGCTACTGGCCAGTTCCTCGATCAGCTCATCCAGCTCCGTGGTGGTGCTGACGTTCTCTTCTTTCGCCTGCTGTTTTGCCTGGTGGTCCTCATCGAATTGCTCGATCTCCTGCTGGATGACTCGCAGGATGCGGGCGATATAGTCCTGGTGCCAGAGACCGCGCTCTCGGGCAGCGTCGCTGTCCGGGGTGAAGTGCTCTATTTCCTCGCGCGCCACCAGCCCTTTTGCGGCTAAGAGACGCTCCAGTGTATCCATCCTCTCGCGGGTAACTGCCAATTCACCGGCAACCGCCATAAGAATCGACATCAGGCGGTCTACGTCTACATCCTGGAAGTAGGAGGGGCGTTTTCCGCGAGCTTTAGTGCCCGCCATGTTAATGGGGTCCAGTGTCATGGCATTACTCCGAATGCTGGTTGATCGCGGCTTCAGTTCACTTGCTGGCGATGTAAGCGTGCCAGGCCGGTTTGCGGCCGTAGTCCTCGCTGTCCGCCGCCGCTTTGGCGGCACTGGGGAACAGTTCTTCGTCGACTACGGCAAACAGTCCACAGGTGGTAACCCGGTCCCGGTCAAAGCCGGCCTGCTCCATGGCCTCAAAGAGGTCCAGGTCGTGCAGGGTGCCCCAGAAGGGCTCATTGTTGTTGCGGGTATCCCAGTCGCGCATGAACTGCTCGTAGGGCGGCATATCATCGGTAAACTGCGGCTGTTCGATATGTACCACCTTGCCGCCATCCGCCAGCAGGCGATGGGTTTCCGCCAGGATGCGCGGCAGTGCGCGGCTGGAAGTTTCATGCAGGAACATGCAGGTGATGATCAAATCAAAGCTGCCGTCCTCGGCATCGATGGCTTCGGCATTTTCCTGGCGGAAGGTGATGTTATTGACCCCGAGGGATTTCGCTCTGGCGTTGGCATAACGCAACATCGGCGCGGCTACATCAATGGCGACGATTTCCGTCTCGGGAAACGCCTGTGCCAGCGGCACAATGTTGTGGCCGACGGTACAGCCAATATCGAGAATACGGCGAGGGCGGAAGCCCGCTTCCATCTGTTCGCGCAGCCATTCCACCAGCGCCTGACCACCACCATCGCTGAAGCGGCCGAGCATACCGGCAGTGGTGACGAAAATTCCGCTGTCGTAGTTGGCTCCGGCGGCGACGTCTTCCTCACAGTACTCGGTGTGATAGCCGCCCGGCATGCAGTGAATATCCACCGCGCTGACGTAGCGGGGAATTTTCACCGAGCTGTCCAACTGCAGGGTGCTGCTGCCCTCATTGAGCTGGCGGGCTTTGTCCACCAGCTCGGGCAACTGACGGAAAACCATGGCGCGGCTGTTTTGCTGACGCATCTCCATGGTGTTGCGTCGCAGGCTGCTCCACAATTGATACAGCGGTTCACGCTTCAGTAACTCGCCAACTTCACGCCGGTTTGCAGGCGCTGATCCTTTCTCTACCCGGCTGTCGTACGCCTTGCGCACACCGGGCAGTATCTGGGATGCCAGATGAATATTGAGGTTAGTGAGGAAGTTGAACCGCGCCACTTCATCATGTCGCGCCTCTGGAAAAACACCGTGAGGCCCAACAACATTCCAGGGGGGCGGCACCTGCCGATCTGCATTAGCCATAGGAAACTCCGCAATGTGCGAGGATTTTTCCTAAGTTTATCCGGGCGTGCCTGACTGCCCATGATAATTGTCAACTTGGGCAGTTTGCTCGAAGTGTGCGGGTGCGGAGATGCTGGGGGGATGGGAATGGGCGGGGCTCAGTTAACGCTGGCCAGCTCTTCGAGCACACTGCGGTCAAGAATGCGGATGCGGTGAGCGCTGATGATCTCGATCAACTGCATGGTCTTGAGGCGGGCGAAGGCCCGGCTGACCGTTTCGATCGTAAGCCCCAGATAATCGGCGATATCCTGGCGGCTCATGATCAGTTCAATATCGGCATTCTGGGTGCCACACTGGCGACGGCCGAGCTGTGCAAGCAGGAAGCACAGGCGCTCATGGGCTTTTTTCTGCCCCAGGGCGAATAGCTGGTCGAGGGTCTGCGCCAGTACGTTGCCGCCAATCTGGCGGGCATTGGTCTTGAGGGTGTAGAAGCGGTCCACAAGGGTGAGGAAATCCCGTCGTGGGAAGACCTGCAGCTCTGTCTCTCTCAGCGCCACTACGCTGTACTCATACTCATCGGTATTGGTAAAGCCAATGTAGTCACCAGAGTAGGAAAACGCGATGACCTGGCGCCGTCCCGAACGGGACAGGCGCTCGATCATCAGGGCCCCGGAGACCAGAACGTACACATTTTGTGCAGCGCTGTGCTGCTGAACCAGCATTTCGCCTGCGGGGACGCGCTTGCGCTGGCAAATTGCCGTCAGTTCAGCCAGTTCCTCATTGCCAAGACCGCGAAATAGCTTGGAGTGAAAAAATGTTTCCGGTGGTTTCATCACTGGGCTATTCACAGTCTACGGCTCTCAGAATTGCTCTCCAAGGAGACTAAACGCAAAGATTGGCTCTGTCTACGTTGCTTTGCCTAAGCCCCCGCGGGCTCGGCTTTTTCAGTACCCCTGAGGAGGCCGTGCTCGATCAGCGCATCGATCTGCTCTTCACTCAAGCCCAGTGACTGAGCCACCTCGACACTGTGCTCACCGGCTTTCGGCAGGTCCTGGCGAACGCCGGGACGCTGGCCGTCAAACTCCACGGGAAGGGCGGGCAGGCTGACCTGCTTGCCGTCTTCGAGGGTGATCTTGACCAGGCCGCCGGCAGCGTTCAGGTGCGGGTCGTCGAACAGGTCGGCGGGCTTGTTGATCGGCGCAAACGGGATGCCGGCGCGGTCGAGCCTATCCATCATTTCTGTCTTCGACAGGCCGGCAAACAGTGCGTTGATGCGCGGCATGAGTGTATCGCGAGCCGCAACCCGACCGGCATTGGTGTGCAGGGCCGGGTCTGCGGCCAGGTCATCCAGCGCAAATTCTTTGCAGAAGGCGCGCCACAGGGTATCGCTCACCACGCCGACGAATACGCGCTCGTTACCGGCGCATTCAAAAATGTCGTAAATCGACCAGGCGCTGCGCCTTACCGACATGGGCGGTGGCTCCTCACCGGACACCGCCTGTTGCGCCATATGCTGGCCCACCAGATAGGCGGTGGTTTCAAACAGCGAGCTGGTGACGTGCCGGCCGCGGCCGGTGCTATGCCGTTGCTGCAGGGCCGAGAGAATGGCGATTACGCCGAACATGCCGCCGGTGATATCGATAACCGAGGTGCCCGCGCGCAGGGGGCGGTCCGGCAGACCGGTCATATAGGCGAGGCCGCCCATCATCTGGGTGACTTCATCCAATGCGGTGCGGTGCTCGTAGGGGCCACTGAGGAAGCCCTTGAGTGAGCAATAGATCAGCCCGGGGTTGCGTGCGCTGAGGTCGGCATAGCCGAAGCCCAGGCGATCCATGGTGCCGTGGCGGAAGTTCTCGATGACCACGTCGGCCTCGTCTATCAGGCGCAGGGCGAGATCTTTTCCTTCGGCGGACTTGAGGTCCAGAGCCAGGCTGCGCTTGTTGCGGTTGTACATCGCAAAGTAGCCGGCGCCGGAGCCCTGCAGGCGCCGGGTATTGTCACCGTTACAGGGTTCGACCTTGGTGACCTCTGCACCCAGATCGGCCAGGATGCCCCCGGCTGCGGGGCCCATCACCATATGGGTAAATTCGACCACCTTGAGGCCAGCTAGTGGCAAGTCTCCAAGATTCGCCATTGCGGCTCTCCCATTTTCTTCAGTTTGAAGCATTGGTTTATATCGCTAGTGAAGGATATGTTATAATAACATAACAATAGGTCAAGCGGTGTGATTGTTCGTACCTTGTGCCGCTGTTACTGAAGCTATAAAGGGGGAGTGTGTGAGCGTGAAACAAATTGAAATCAGCGAAGTAGGGCCCCGCGACGGCTTGCAGAGTATTGCCAGCATCATGGCCACCGAAGACAAAAAGCGCTGGATCGCATCCATGGCCGCGGCGGGAATCCGCGAGATCGAGGTGGGCTCGTTTGTGCCGGCCAAGGTCCTGCCGCAATTGGCGGATACCGCCGAGATTGTGCGCTATGCGCGGACCATCCCGGGGCTGACGGTAGCCGTGCTGGTGCCCAATTTACGCGGCGCGCAGGACGCGCTGAAAGCGGGTGCTCACAAGCTGACCATCCCGCTCTCGGTCAGTGAAACTCACAGCCTGAAAAACCTGCGCCGCACTCACGAGCAGGTGATGGAAGAGGTGCGCGGCATTCGGGAGCTGCTGAATCAATTGCCCGAAAACGAGCGGCCCAGTTTTGAGGGCAGTCTTTCCACCTGTTTCGGCTGTACGCTGGAGGGCCCTGTATCCGAGGAGGCGGTGCTGCGCCTTGGCGAGTCGCTATTGAAGGCCGGCTGTGATGAAGTGGGTTTGTCTGATACCACTGGCTATGCCAACCCGGCACAGGTGCGCAGGCTGATCCGACTGATCTGGGAAAATCTCGGCCGCGATGCGCTGAACGGCATCCACCTGCACAATACACGAGGTCAGGGTCTGGCCAATGTGCTCGCGGCGGTCGATGAGGGTATCACCACGGTGGATTCCTCCATGGGCGGTATCGGCGGTTGTCCTTTCGCTCCCGGAGCCAGCGGCAACATTGTTACGGAAGACCTGGTGTTCCTGCTGGAGGCGATGGGTTATTCAACCGGCGTGGATATGTCCAAGCTGATGGAGGCGCGGAAAATTCTCGCTGCGGCATTGCCGGACGAACCTCTGTACGGCTTTATTCCAGACGCCGGACTGCCCAAAGGCTTTCAGTACGCGGGAAGTGAGTCGCCTGTACTAGCCTGAAAGTGATCTGGTTGTGCTTCGTGCGGTTGTGCTTGATGTGGTTGCACTTGATGGGAGCTGTTCTGGCTCCCTTTTTTATTTCTCCTTTTTATTTCTCCTTTTTATTTCTCTTCCTTTAAGCGCTTCTTCATTGGCCATTTTTAAGCCCGCGCCTTCTTTAACTGCTATTGTCTTTTGATAACTTTTCCCTGAGCCAAAAACAAAAAAACCGGTAGGATCACTACCGGTCTGCGAACAATGCAGGAGTGGACGTCGAGGGTTTAACCGATGCGCGCGTACTGCCCACGGTGGAAAAGTAACGGAGCGCGATCCTGGGTGTGCGCGCTGTCTACCCTGCCGACCATAATCAGGTGGTCGCCGCCCTCATAGCGGGCTGTCAGGGTGCACTGCAAGCGGGCACAGAATTCGTGAAGTAGCGGCACGCCGCGATCATTCATGTGGTAATCGAGTCCGGAGAACTTCTCCACGCCGCGGCGTGCGAACAGGCTGGAAAGTTCGCTCTGTTCCTGGCTCAACACATGGATAGCGAAGTGTTCACACTGGTTGAAGGCATCGAAACAACCGGTCTTCTTGTCGATACACCAGAGAATGAGTGGTGGCTCCAGAGAGACCGTATTGAAGCTGCTCACGGTCATGCCCACGGCTTCGCCGTCGACACCGCCCGTGGTCACGATAGTGACCCCGGTGGCGAATTGGCCGAACACTTGGCGCAACTGCAGGGGCTCGAGCGAGTGCTGCTGCTCTGCGCCGTCGGGCGTGGCGGTAGCCAGCGCTTCTGCTTTATTCGACATAGTTGGCCCCCAGCTTCAGGTCACCCTGTTCCCAGCGCAGTACGCCGAAGGTGGTGTATTTCTCTTTCTGTGACTGCATAAACTGCCAGGCGCAGACCATGTTGTAGTCTTCATCGACCACGGTCTCACGGGACCACAGCTTGAAGGCCTCGCCGTACACGTGGCGTACGGAGTACAGGTAGCGTCCGTAAGACATACCGTTGCCGTACATGTCGGGGCCGTGATACTGGTGGTGGTTGCCGTTGCGGGTGCGCATGGCTTTCCACTTGGCGTTCACAACACCGCTGATCTCGATGGTCTGCTCGGAGTGCAGCAGGTTGATCGGATTGTGGTGGATGACAACGTCGTTATGGCCCACCAGCTCCTGTTGGTCGTTGTAGACTTCGAAGCGGCCGGTAAACTTGCCAGCGTGTTTCACCGGCAAGTTGAAGGGGCGCTTGCCGTCCAGCTTCTCTTTCTCGAGGAAGGCTTCGACACGCTGCTGGGTCTTGGGATTGGTTTTGTGATCGTGGGTAACGATGTACAGGCCGTTAAAAACGCCGACTACGGTGTCGCCTTCAAACAGCTGGGATGAGTAGACCTGGATACCCAGGTCGGGCACCACGTGATTCATGGTGCGCAGGTTCACGTTCCAGCCCGGCGAGAAATAGTTGGAGTCCACCAGAAGGCCGTAGGGGCGGCCGCTGCCGAAAAAGTCGGGACCGGTGTAGATGCGGTCCATATCGGAATCGATCACCCCGAAACGGAAGGGTGAACCAATCTCGAAGCGGTCGTTCAGTGGTCCTGTTGCATCAAAACGGGTGTTCATCCAGTAAGTGGTGCGCCCGTCTTCATATTCACTGGCCCGGGTGACTTTGTTGTAGCCAACATGGGTGCCATCGGATTCGAACAGGGAGGGCAGGCCGTGCCACTCACCTTCGATTGCCTGTTGCCAGTTACTGGGTTTTTTATCGGTGCTCATATTGTTGTTACCCGTTTTGCGCGCTTGCCGCGCACTTTCATCTTGCTTCAGTGAGCTATAAACCACCATCGTACACGACGTATGATCCTGCGCCTTGGCAAAAATCAATTCTGCATGATGGGTGGTGCCTGTTCACTGAGGTGAGTTGCCTGACTGCAGGCATCGCCCGCCAGTGCGAAGCCCAGCAATTGGCCCTGCGCGTCAGTAAAGCGGGCGGTTACGCCCTGGTTGTCGCAGCGGTCATAATGCCATTCGCCCGCTGCGTCCCGTGGCGGTACCGATACGGTGACCGGGCACAGGGTGGTTTTAATGCTCACGGGCATATTGTCGTAGGCTACCCGTGTGGGTGTGCCGGTGAGGGTGTGCGCAAGCGCGCGTGCGCCCGCCATCAAGGGTGCGACGTAACACAGATTGTGGCCATCGACCTCGGCGCAGTCACCCAGGGCATAAATATCTTCGATACCGGTGGCGAGGTAGCGGTCGGTCACGATGCCGCGGTTGACCGCAATCCCCATGCTTTTTGCCAGCGCTGTGCGCGGGCGTACGCCGATGGCGCTGATCACCCGGGCCACCTCCAGCTGCACACCGTTGGCCAGTGTGGCGCGAACACCGCCGTTGCAGTATTCGAGGGAGTCGACGGTGGTGCCGAGATGGAACTGCACGCCGGCTTGCGCCAGCGACTTTTCCACCAGCTCGGAAGCTTTTTCCGGCAGCAGGGAGCCGAGAGGTTTTGCCTGCGGCTCGACCACATGGACCTCGAAACCCGATTGCACCAGGTCGTTGGCATATTCGCAGCCGATCAGCCCGCCGCCGATCACCAGTACGGACTTGACGCCGCTGGTGGCGGTATAAAAACGCTGGAAATCCTGCAGGTCGTTGATGCGGAAGGCGCAACCGGCGGCGTTGCCGCCAACTGTGACTTCAATGGGTTCCGATCCCAGCGCGAGGACCAGCTTTCCGTACTGCAGCTGCTGGTTCTGCAGTCCGGATTTCAGGGTCAGGCAGCGGTTTGCCGTATCAATGCCGGTGACCTCGGTAAACGTCAGAACCTGGGCGCTGAGGGTGGTCGCCATCTGCCGCGCGGTATGGCTGACGAGCTGTTCCGGGGTGCGCTGCTTGTGAAAAGCCGTGCTGAGCTGGGGCTTGGAGTAGTTGTTGCCATCGTCGGCGGAAATGATCACCAGGGGGGTGCGCTGATCGAGCTTGCGCAGCTCCCTCGCCAGCTGGTAACCGGCCAGGCCGGTGCCGATGATGACGATAGGTGCGCAGGCGTAATCGATCTGCTGGAAGTTGCCTTCCGCTTCTTCGGTTTTTTCCGTGCTCGGCGCCGCAGTGGTTTTTTCTTCGGCGGCGGCAGCGGATGCCGGTGCTGCCACTCGGCGCACCTCGATCATCTCGAAATCTTCCTTGCCTACCGCGCACTCCGGGCAAAGCCAGTCGCTGGGAATGTCTTCCCAGCGTGTTCCGGGGGCAATGCCTTCATCCGGTGCACCCTTGGATTCATCGTAAATCCAGCCGCAAACCAGGCACTCCCAGATCCGATACTCCTGCATGTGTTACTTCCTGATCTTGATTGTTTTACCGGTCAGCAGCCCTCGGCTGCCACCAAATTCATCCGCAGCATAATAAAGGTGCTTTTCCCCGGTGGATGACAATTGTCAAGCGGTGGCGGAAAAGCCGGTCCTCGCAAAAATGGGCTGCACAGGGTTTAACAGAGGTGCGCCCAGATTGAGGAATGGAAGGGCGTTTCATGAACGGGCCCTTCAATACCCCGGGGGTCCAGCGCATGGCGGCGGTCGCAGGTCGGGGAGAGCCGGGTGCCGCGGGCGGTGAGCGTGCGGGTCGCTACGCCGTCGCGGTAGAGCACTGTGTGCCTTACCCGCTGCCCGGGGGCGGTCAGAATGATGAAGTCCGGCTCCATGTACACCTTGCAGGCGGTGTTCAGCTCCAGTGCGTTGAATGTGAGGATGCCGACACCGCCGGACACGCCAATATTTTCATAGGCACCGGGGCCAAGGGGGTCGAACACCAGCAGGTCGTCACGCAGGCGGCCGGTAAAGGTCTTGGCGGTTGGCTTGCGCCCACGGAAATGGACGTTGGTCAGTTTCAGGGTGTGACCGTCGAAATCGAGATAGACCAGGTTGTCGAAGGGGCTGGGGCCGGGGGTGCCGCTACCTGCCGCGGTATCGTCCTCCAGCGGGCGTCCGTCCAGGTGAAACAGCTCCACCTGATCGTGCCAGGTCCCGCGCATCATCATAAGGTTGTAGCCAACCGAGCCAATAGGGAAGGTGGGGTAATCAGTCTCAGTTGGGCTGTTATTAATGGTCAAATGCTCTGACATAGTGAGGTCATCTTGAATCGAACGTGTTAATGATATAACAATAGCTCATATTCATCGCGGCGGCCAGAGTTTTCACCGCCGCGCCTGGACAGGATTGGCTGAATAACAATGGGAGCGACTCCATGAAAACGGTAGTGATTACAGGCAGTACCCGCGGTATCGGGCGCGGATTGGCCGAAAACTTTCTCGCCAGCGGTTGTAGGGTAATTATCAGTGCCCGCTCCCAAAGCAAGGTGGATGAGGCGGTTGCAGAGCTGGCGGAAAAGTACGGCGCATCCGCGGTGGCGGGGCTGCGCTGCGACATTACCTCTGCGCAGCAGCTGTCCGAGCTGTGGGCTTTTGCCAGTGAAAATGGCCCGGTGGATTACTGGATCAACAACGCCGGCATGAGTATTGCCCGCAAGCCGCTTGCGCAGCAGTCGGCAGAGGACCTGCAGCGTATCGTGGATACCAATCTCACCGGCCTGCTGTTGGCCTGCAAGGTAGCCCTGACCGGCATGCAGGAGCAGGGGCACGGGCAGATCTGGAATATGGAAGGCTTTGGCAGCACCGGGCAGGTCGCGCCGGGTATGGCGGCCTACGGCGCGACCAAGCGCGCCCTTAACTACCTGAATAAATCGCTGCAAAAAGAGGTGAAGGGCACCGGGGTGCAGGTCAATACACTGAGCCCGGGGATCGTGGTGACCGACCTGTTGGTGGGGGATTACGACCTTACCTCCAGTGATTGGCAGAAGACCCGCAAGATTCTCAATATCCTCGGCGATACCGTTGAGACCGTTACTCCTTTCCTGGTGCGCGGTGTGCTCAAGGCGCAGAAGTCCGGGACCCGGGTGGTCTGGCTGACCGGCGGTAAGGCGTTTGTCCGCTTTCTCACGGCGGGCTTCAATAAGCGCGACCTGTTTACCGCCTACGAATCCAATCCGGCCTGAGGCATATATCGTCCCCGCGCAAGCCGGGAAATGTTTGGGGGGGCTGCCGGGTAGTGCAAATCAGCCATAGATGGCGACACGGTTCTCGATATTCTTTGGCTTTGCCTGCGTGGCAAGTCATTACCAATAAAAAGCGGCCAGCGATGGCCGCTTTTTTTGACTTTACACAATGCGGTGGATTGCTCCGGCCTGGTTTTGGGCGGGTTTTTCATTGTGACGAAGGACACAAAAAAGAACACAACAGATGATTTGCGCGTCACCGGGTGACGATCGTACCAAAACCGATTGCTGCTTCAGTTTCTGTGGGGTTATAAAGGAATCGCTTAAAGCTATAACAATAGACAAATGGATTTTGGGATCGGCCTTCTGGAGGTGTGTTGTCAGGCAGCCGATGTTCTGTGAGTTCGCACTAACTGTTGCCAAGTGAAGTGAAACCTCAAAGCTCGCGCAAGCAGAACATTCAATCCTAAAACCTCAGAGATCAATACAATAATTCCAATAGGAGAAGAGCATGAGGTTAACTAACACTTTAAAGGCCGTCGGATTTTTTCTGGCAATCTTTTCATTTAATACCCCCGCACTCGCTGACGCTCAGGCTGAAGTAAATGCCGCGATGACCTCGTCAGACACCGTAAAAGTGATTCAGAAGCGCAGCTGGATTGGTGTTTCCCACTTCTTTGGCTTCAAGCCGAAAAACCCAGTGTCCACCCGCGGTCTGATCATTTATCCGGGTGCCTTTGTCGATCCTCGCAACTACGCCCCCATCGCCCGTCATTTTGCCGACCAGGGCTACTACGCCGCTGTGGTAACCCCGCCGTTCAACTTTGATTTTCTGGGCGTGCAATACGCAACCTACGTGAAAAACCATTGGGGCGAAGATAAGGTCACTGAATGGGTGATCGGTGGTCACTCCCTGGGTGGTGTTGTCGCTGCTGACTATGTCAGTGCCAACCGTGCCGCCAAGGATCGCGTGCACTCCCTGTTCCTGCTGGCTGCCTACACCAGCCCGCTCACCAATCTGTCCAACCTGAATAAGCCGGTTACCTCAATTTATGGTACTGTCGATGGTCTGACCTCGATTGGGGATATCGAGAACAGCAAGAAAAAACTTCCCGCCCATACCAAATTCGTGGGTATCGACGGTGGTAATCACACCCAGTTCTATTACTGGGACTCCCTGCAGAACAATGACAACCCGGCTCAGATTTCCCGCGAACAGCAGCAGGCGATCGTTGAACAGGAAATCGGCTTGCTGCTGACCATGTAAGTTTGCGGTTCTCTGAGCTGTGGGGCTGTTAAAGCCCCGCGTAAATCACTCATAAAAGGAGGCTCTATGCTCGCAATATTCTTCGCCGCACTTTCCCTGTCCCATCTGGGCCTGTTGGTTTGGAGTTTGCGGCAACCGAGCATCGGCCTCCCAATCTGGTTTCTACGTTGTCTGTTGCTGGCATTGGCACTCGACAACATGGTTATCGCGCTTGCCCCGCTACTGTTGGAGTCCCCTGTATATGGGGTAATGAGCATGATGCGCTTCTGGATTCATGCCATCTTGTTGCCGGGGCTGCTGGTCTTTGCTGCTTATTTACTGCAGCGGTATGTGGCCAGTGAGCGTATACGCGTTTGGTTACCGCGTCTTGGATGGGCTTTGGCGATCATTGCCATTACCTATGGGTATGTCTTTGAGCTTGCGCCGCTGGAATTGGTTGTCGCGGATTATTATCCGCGCATGATATCCGCGGATTCGCAGCCCCCGCTGGCTACAATCGCTGTCAATTTACTGGTGATTGTTGCCGGTATCTGGCTGTGGCGGGTGGCGCAGTGGCCCTGGCTTTTTGCCGGTGCCCTGCAGATATTCCTGGTGAATGGTGCGAGTGCGGGTCTTGAGTGGGCTTTTATTGTCGGAAATAGTGCTGAGCTTCTATTTGCGTTGAGCCTTCTTGCCACTTTGGCACATATCCAAAAAGACGCGACATCAAATGTGGATGACCGGTCAGGCGACTCTCAAGCTGCAATGGCGGCAGAGCTGCGTGGAAATTGAGGATTTGAAAAATTTCTGGAGATTCCATGAAACTTCAATTTGATTTTGCCCGTCGGATTGCGCTGCGCACTTTTGCTGCGCTCCTTACCATTGCTGCGGCGCCGGTTTTTGCCGCCAGTATTGATATATCCACCAGTGGCGGGGATGTGCGGGTTCACTACCCGGAAAATGTCTCAGGTTCCTGTAAGGCCGTCGTACTCGGTGTCGGTACCGGCATGTCCATCAAGGGCTATGACAGCCTGTTGAAGGCGATATCTGGCTATGGCCATCTGGCCGTTGTCATCGATCATGAGTCGGGTAACCTGACAAAGAAAGATGCAAACCGCTATCGCAATCTTGCCCAGGAAGTTAAGAACAACATGAGCTCCTGGCTCGCCGGTCGCGGCACCTGTACCGAAGTGAGCAACTGGATCATGGGCGGCCACTCCGCGGGCGGTCAGGCCGCGCAGAATGCCATTGCCTCAACACCGGGCCTTGCGGATGCAGTGTTCAGCATCGACCCTTACGATGCCACTGAGACCGCTCACGTTTCCCTGCCGGCCATGTACTGGGGCTTTAACCTGGATAGCTGCTTTGTGGGCAAGGAGCAGGCGGCAGCTGAAGCCTATCGTCGCAGTGACAGTCAGCGAGCCTTCTTCCGTGTTGAGCGCAAATACAGCTTCGGTCCCTGTGGTTACTCTCCGAAGTACTTCCACTGCAGCTTCTGTGACAATCACTGCCCGGCCTGCACCAACTGTATGAAAACCCCTGACCACTTCTTCGTGGACGTAGCTGCAAGCGTGGACAACTTCCTGAAGGCGGTATTCTCCGGCAACTGGTCCAAGTCGGCGCTGGCTATCTCCGGAAGAACTCCGGTACGCCTGTTTGTAGACGCCGAAATGCCCTAACTGTTGTTGGATGTACTCCCTCACAGGATGGAAAACGCCCGCTCTCGCGGGCGTTTTTCTTTATCTGAAAAGTGACATGGGGCTATTTGCGCAATGATTTCGGGTCGTATTTTTTGCTCTTTTACCTTGTCTAAGCTTAATTGCGGAATGCTTTTCAGTGTGCAGCCTGTCACAAAAAAAGAAATCATTAAGCGTTTTTAGTGACATACCACGGTTATTGTCAAAAAACCGATTGCCGCTTCAGAATTTTTGAGGGTATAAAGATTAGGCTTAAAGATATAACAATAAGCGTGAAGATTTTGGGAGCGACCTCCTGGAGTTATGTTGTCAGATCGTCGATGTTCTGTGGGTTCGGGCTAACTCATTCACAGTGAAGTGAAGCCTAAAACCTCAAAGCTCGGGCAGCCAGAACGTCAAATCCTAAAAGCTCAGATATCAATACAATAATTCCAATAGGAGAAGAACATGAGGTTCAATAACACTTTAAAGGCCGTCGGATTTTTTCTGGCAATCGTTTCTTTCAACACCCCCGCACTGGCTGACGCTCAAGCTGAAGTAGATGCCGCGATGACCTCGTCAGACACGGTCAAAGTTATCCAGAAGCGCAGCTGGACAGGTGTTTCGCACTTCTTCGGCTTCAAGCCGAAAAACCCGGTATCCACCCGTGGCCTGATCATTTACCCGGGTGCTTTTGTCGATCCGCGCGCTTACGCTCCGATCGCCCGTCATTTTGCTGATCAAGGCTATTATGCCGCAGTGGTGACCCCGCCGTTTAACTTTGGTTTTCTGGGTGTTCAATATGCCACCTATGTAAAAAGAAAGTGGGACGAGAGCAAGGTCACTGAGTGGGTAATCGGCGGTCACTCCCTTGGTGGTGTTGTCGCGGCTGACTATGTCAGTGCCAACCGTGCTGCCAAGGATCGCGTACACTCTCTGTTCCTGCTGGCCTCTTACACCAGCCCGCTGACGAATCTCTCCAACCTGAACAAGCCGGTGACCACCATCTTTGGTACCGCCGACGGCTTGACTTCTCTTGGCGATATCGAAGACAGCAAGAAGAAGCTTCCCGCCCATACCAAATTCGTGCGTATCGAAGGTGGTAACCACACGCAGTTCTACTACAGTGACTCCCTGCAGAACAATGATAAGCCGGCTCAGATTTCCCGTGAGCAGCAGCAGGCCATTATTGAGCAGGAAATCGGTTTACTGTTGACGATGTAAGTCTGAGGTTCTCTGTCGCGCGGGAGTGTTAAAGAAGTTTTAAAGATCCCGCGCAAGTAACTGTTAAACGGCAGCTTTGTGCTCGAACAACTTTGTCACTGCATTCTCTCTATATGCACCAGGCGTTTTTGGTGTGGGGCTTGCGGCAACCGAGCATCGGCTTCCTTATCTGGTTTCTGCGTCGTCTGTAGCTGGTTTAGATTCGACATCATGGTTATCGCGTCTTGGGTGTGCTCTGGCGATCATTGCCACAGCCATTGCAAAGAGCGTATGCAGCAAGTGATAACCAATTTGGTGGATCCCAAGTTTCAATCGCAACGGCACAGCGTGGAAATTGAGAGTTTGAAAAATTTCTGGAGATTCCATGAAGCTTCAATTTAATTTTGTTCGCCGGGTTGCACTGCGTACTTTCGCTGCGCTGCTCACCATCGCCGCAGCTCCTGTGTACGCCGCGAGTATTGATATTTCCGCAAACGGCGGTGATGTGCGTGTTCACTATCCGGAAAATGTCTCTGGGTCCTGTAAGGCCGTGGTGCTCGGTGTCGGCACCGGCATGTCCATCAAAGGCTACGATCGTCTTTTGAAAGCGATTTCCGGCTATGGTCACGTGGCTGTGATCATCGATCATGAGTCGGGCAATCTGACCAAAAAAGATGCAAATCGCTATCGCAATCTTGCCCAGGAAGTTAAGAACAATATGAGCTCCTGGCTCGCCGGTCGCGGCACCTGCACCGAGATCAGCAACTGGGTTATGGGCGGTCACTCCGCTGGCGGTCAGGCCGCGCAGAATGCCATTGCCTCTACGCCCGGCTTGGCCGATGCGGTGTTCAGTATCGATCCTTACGATGCTACTGAAACGGCTCGCGTTTCCGTCCCGGCGATGTACTGGGGCTTTAACGTGGATACCTGCTTTGTTGGCAAGGAGAAGGCCGCAGCCGAGGCCTACCGTCGCAGTGACAGCCAGCGGGCATTCTTCCGTGTTGACAGAAAATACAGCTGGGGTCCGTGTGGTTACTCACCGAAGTATTTCCACTGCAGCTTCTGTGACAACCACTGCCCGGCCTGCACCAACTGCATGAAAACTCCGTCGCACTTCTTTGTGGATGTGGCGGCAAGTGTGGACAACTTCCTCAAGGCGGTATTCTCCGGAAATTGGTCCAAGTCTGCGCTGAGCATCTCTGGAAAAACACCGGTTCGCCTGTTTGTTGACGCCGAGACTCCCTGATTGCCCGTGTGGTCCCTGATTGCCCCGGTTGTATTGCCGCCGGGGTATTGAAGTAGAGGTATTGCTGTAGAGGTATTGTATTGATGCCTTGTTTCACAGGATGAAAACGCCCGCTTTTGCGGGCGTTTTTCGTTTCGTGAAGCCTGGATCTTCTCTCCTTAAATTGCCATATTCAGCGCGTAACTTACAGCGAGCCCTCTGCGCTGCCCTATGCCAGAGCCTGTTGCAAACACTCTGATCCTCTCCCGCCTGTAAGCGCCTATCAATTATTTCCCGGCTTTCGTGCCCGAGTTGAAATGTGTTCTTGCCGGGTGCTGCTTAACCAATCTGGCTGTTTGTTGGCCATCACAGAGCTGTGCCTTCTGTTAGCGCGGTGTGGCTTAACGGCTCGAGTCAATTCCCCCTGTTGTTATTGTTTGCCAGTTTTGCGTACTGTTTTTTACAAGTTTGTTTGCGGATTAGCTTGGCCTGTTCTGCGCTAGCGGCGATTGTCGGTACCCAGAGAAATCCGCAGTGTTTGGATCTGACCTCTGTAGCCGTAAGGTGAAGTCCTAAAGTGTTGGCCGCAGATTGGCGTGTCAGCTCAAGATCGGAGCGCGCGTATGAACCTTGGCAGCAGGGCGTAAATCCATAGCAGGGCAGACGGGTGATGTTATCGACCGAGGGCAGAGGGCAGAGGGCAGAGGGCAGAGGGCAGGGGGCAGGAGAGGGAGGCAAGCGCCGAGGTTATTGACTGCGCGAACGCATGTGCACAAAGTCAGATTGCGGCGCGGGCGCTTGTCACTGCAGAGATGTGGCGGCTTCTGATCAGGCAGGCTACTGATCAGGCAGGCAACAGAGTAGGCAGGCAACAGAGTAGGCAGGCAACAGAGTGTAGCTTGCAGTTTAAGAGTTTGCTTGAAACTCGCTGGGAGTTGCTTGGGAGTTGCTTGGGAGTTGGCTGGCAGCTTTCGCGGACAGCTTTGGAGGGCAGTTTTGGTGGCAAGGTTTGAGTGGCAAGGCTTGAGGGGATAGCGTGGCCTTAAGGTGCCGTCAAGCCGCGTCGGGTTCCCGGCGCTGAGATGCCCTTATACCCGCCTGCGCTGACAGTCTTTAAAAGTACAGCTTGCCAGCACCCGCTCGCGCATATTGTTATGCGGGAGCGGGCACAGTCCTCGTGAGAGGTGGAGCCTATTGAGGCTCCCGATAAGGTGCGAATCAGGTAGCCGGTGCTTCGTCCAGTGCCGGTTCATCTGCGGCGTTGGATGTGCGTCGCTCCAGCAGGATCGCCCACAGCAGAACCAGGGTAGCGACGATGCTGAAGAATACGAACGGACCTGAGGGGCGCCAGACGTCGAACAGGTAACCGCCAATTACGCTGGCGACCAGAATGCCCACGGCTCCGGACAGTGTGAAGAAGCCGATGACTGCGCCGCGATGCGCTTCAGGCGCCTGCTGGGCCACCAATACACCGCTGGTGATGATGCAGCCAATTTCCCCAAGACCAATCAATGCGGCGCAAACGATCATGCCGGTGGTGAAGGGATCGTGGATGAAAAAGGTGGAACCGTAACCGATTGCAGAAACCAGCAGGGCGATAGCAAGGGCGCGTATGCGGGGAATCCTGTCGGCGAGAATGCCAAACAGCGGTGCCGTGAGCAGCGCGCAACCCTGGGCGATACCGACAATCATGCCCGCACGGGCAAGGGCGTCGGCGCGACTCATGCCCATTTCTGTGGTGCCGTAGTTGGTTACCCAGAGGGTAAAGAAGGTGCCCACAATCATCAGGTTGCCTCGCGCCACAAAGGAAGCGCCGTAGGCGAGGGCAATAAGGGGGTCGCGGGCAGCGCGCAGGCCATTGCGGGTGATATTGAGCAGGCTCTCGCTGTGTTCACCGGGTGCCTGACCGCCGGGCTTGAGGCCGAACAGCATCAGCACGCCGCTGATAAAGGCGACGGCGGCCACCATGCTGTAAGTCTGGATGCCGGCTTCCTGTGCGGTGGCGCCGCCATTTTGCAGGATGGCGGGAAGTTGCAGCAGCAGGAAAACGCAGATCATGGCGCCGACGCCGTTCATCACCCCCTGCAGGCCGGTGGCTTTTCCGCGGCTTTCATCTTTTATGTAGTCGGCAACCAGGGCCACGATGGTGGTGGTTACAGCAGCGAGGCCAACGGCATAGGCAAGCCGCACCACGAGCAGCTCCGTGATATCCCTGGCGTGGGGATACAGGGCTATGCCTGCGGACATCACCAGGAAGCCAAAGCCGGTAATGGGGCGGCGGCCAAAGCGATCCGACAGTGGGCCAAAGATCGCCACGGCAATGATGATGGCGATCTCAGCCCAGAAATTCAGCAGGCCGCTGACCACGCCGTGGCGTTCCTGGGGAATCCCTAAGAACTCGGTCAGCAGGAACGGCTGGCTCTGCGGGATGAAGGAGGCGAACATGATGGTCGCTAGGCAGGCGAAGTAAAAAGTCAGGATGTTAGTGCCGGATACGCCGTCTGCGACTTGCAGACCGAGAATCCGGCGAGCCTGTGGATTGGCCATAGGGACGTCTCTCTGATGGGGTTAAAAACGAGTGTTAGTGCCTCAGTTTGAATACTTCACCGGGGTTACTGACACCATTTACGTGAAGCCATGTTATTTGGATTATTGTTAAAAAGATATAATGATAGTAGTTTATAACAATTGATGCTGGCCACGCCCTCAGGCTGTGGCCCTCACTTGCTCTCCCGCGGGTGCTGGAGGGCTGTTAGTCCGGGAGAAAAACGTAACATGAGCAACAAAACCATCCGAGTAGCGGCGGCACAATTCCATGTGGGGCCAGATGTTGAGCAAAACCTGGCAACGGTTTTGCGCATGCTGGACAAGGCTGCCGAGGTGCAGCCGGATCTGGTAGTGCTGCCGGAGTTCTGCAACCACCTGTCCTGGTATGACAATCAGGAGCACTGCGCAGAAGTGTCGGTGACGCTCGATGGCGACTTTATGCGGGCGGTGGCCGAGAAGGCCCGCTCCCTGGGCATTTATGTGGTCATTAACTGTACAGTTCTTCGTGAGGATGGCAGCGTCACCGGCACCAGCCTGCTGTATTCCCCCGAGGGAGAGTTGCTCGCCGATAACGACAAGCAGATTTACATCGGTCACGAAAACGATTTTCTCAAGCCCGCACAGGAGCCCGGCCCCGTGGTCGACACGCCGCTGGGGCGCATCGGGCTCTATGCCTGTATGGATGGGGTGATCAACGAGCCGCCGCGGACGCTGGGGCTGCGCGGCGCGCAGATTCTGTGTAACAGCTATAACTCCTTCGCCAGTGATGAGGGCTCTCTGCATGTGCCGGTGCGGGCGCCGGAAAACCGCGTCTTTATCATCGGCGCCAACAAGGTGGGCCCGCTGGTACCGGAACCATTGTTGGTGCCCGTGAGCGAGGCGACCGGCATTCCGCAGAAATTCCTCTGTGGCGCGGGTGAGAGCCAGATTGTCGCACCGGACGGCACCGTGCTGGTCTGCGCCTCGGAAGACCAGGAAGAAATCATCTATGCGGATATCCAGCCGGAACTGGCGGACAATAAATGCCGTCCGGATGGCACCGATGTGTTTGCCAGCCGCCGCCCCGAGCTCTATGCCGCTATCGGCGCCGATCCGGCTACGCAGCCCTATCCAAAGTGGTGCGGCGCCGAGAGCCTGACGGCAACTGTTGTCGATCCTTTGCAGGGTGGTCGCGATGGTCTGCGCGCTGCGGTTTCCCTGGCCCGCGAGGCGGTTGCCGCCGGCTCGCTGGTGGTCGCCGTGCCGCCGCTGCTCGCTGCTGAGGTCATTGCCGAAGATCTGCCCGCTGCGATTGATTTTTCCGGCGAAGTGATTGAGTCCTTGCGTCAGTGCTGCGCGGCTGATGCGGTGATTGTCACTGCGCTGCCATTGCGCTGTGATGATGGGCAATCCCGCTATTGCGCGGTGGTGGTGGGCGAATCCGGCATTCTGCTTGCTCAGGGGCAGGTGCACCCCAGCGCCCGGTTTGCCTGGTCGGTGCCGGCGGATGGCTTCGAGTCTGTGGAGTTGCCTTTTGGTCGCCTGGCGGCGGTCACCTCGGATGACAGTATCTACCCGGAGACTTTCCGCCTGCTGGCTATGAGTGGCGTGGATACCGCAGTGGTTCCGCTGGAGCCGCTGGAGGCCTGGGAGCTGCGCACCGGGCTGCTGGAACGCTCGGCGGAAAACCGCATTAACCTGCTGGCGGCGGCGATCGGCTCGCCTCTGGGGCAGGGCTTTGCGACCGCATTGCAGCGCGACTTTACCGTGTTGACGCCATGGAAGGAGCGCCCCTTCGATGGCCTGCTCAGTCAGCCGGAGCTTTATGCTCTGCAGGCCGGTGCGCAGTCGCTCACCGTCACCCTCTACCCGGCGGCGGCAGAAAACAAAGAAGTTTCCCGCAATACCGACCTGGTTACCAATCGTCCGTGGAAACTGTGTGGTGCCATCACCGCCCAGTAATCGGCGCCGATACCACGCGCCGCCTTATTGAGAATTATCAATGTGGCGGCGCGTTGATTTCCCCACAATTATTCACCTAGAAATAAGAAAAAAGCCCGGAGTTCCCTATGAGCGCAGCTTCGCTACCAGAGGCGCTGGCCACCAAAACCCGAGATAGGATTATTGCAGCTCTCGGTCTCACTGAAATCCCCGGCGACGATGGCGGTCCCTACATGACCCTCGAAAGCCATGCGCCGATGGCGCAGGGTAAGGTGGGCGAGGTGCGCGTCTATTCCGGTGGGCCCCTGCAGCAGATGGTCACCTGTACCATCGCCGTGCCGCAGATCGGCCTCGACTCCCATATGCTGTTTGCCTTCACACCCGGTGAAAGTGCTGTGCCGCATTTCACTCTGGATTCCGTTGCCGCTGGCGGCCACTGTGCTTACCACCTCGACCTGGTGCCCCGCCTCGATCTCGGTGCCAACCTTACCTATATGGATGAGGTGTACACCCCGCTGACAGAAGCCTGCAAAGCCGGCCGCGCGATGCCGGGCTTGAGCGAAGCCCAGCTGGATATGCGTCAGCTGGCGATTATGTCTCCGTGGATGTTGGTCAGTCGCGCCACCATGGATGCCTTCAAGGGCCTCGATGCATCTGTTGATGCTTATCTGGATCACTGGTTTTCGATCTTGGAGCGGGGCATTAGCGATGAGGCCCTGGAGGCTGTGGATAGTGCAGCACTGTCGGAGCGGGATCGTCGCAACCGCGCGATTATTTTTGATCCGGATGTGGACAAGGTCTGGAATCAGATCGGCGGCCTGATTGGTAAAGAAAACTGCGATGCGCTTCGCGCGCTGCTCAAGAACAATGCCTGAGGTGTTTACGGCGATCCTGGATCTCGTAACCCCACGTCAAACGGTAGAAATAGGGTAGGGAATAATGATGAAATTCACCGGTGAAATTCTCGTTGAGGATATGAACGAGGCTGAGCGCGCCCGCGCTGAAGTCGTTGAGTCCGTACTGGCCGATGTGCGTGCGGCCGCCCGCGAGGTGGATGCCAACGCCCAGTTCCATATGCCCCATGTGCGCCAGTTCAGCAAGGCTGGCCTGCTGGGTCTGATCATCCCCACACAATACGGCGGTCTGGGTGGCGGCCTTCGGGATCTCGCGGCCGCGTGTTTCTCCCTGGGTTCTGCCTGTCCCTCTACCGCACTCGCTTACTTCTTCCATTGCAGCGCCGCCTCGCGGGGTTTGCTGGCAATCGAGGCGCTGGAAGCGGGTCTGTTCTCTGATGAAGAAGCGCCGCAGGTGCGCCAATTCGCCGAGCAGATTCTCTATGGTATGGGCCGCGACGGCCTCTGGTTCGCGAACTTCGCCAGTGAGTCGGTGAAGTCCGAGAAGGCCGCGGTTACCATCAGCACCGAAGCCCGCAAGGTTGACGGCGGCTACATCCTTAATGGGGTCAAATCCTTCGGCACCGGTACCGGTGTTGCGGATAAGTATCTGGTAACCGCCAGCCTGGAGGGTTACGACACCGCGGAAGGACTCTGTACATTCTTTGTCGATCGCGATGGTGAAGGTGTGCGTCAAAGAGCGCCGTGGGATGCTATCGGTATGCGTGGCAGCAGCTCCGGCGGCATTGTGCTGGAAAATTACTTCGTGCCGGAAGAGATGTCTCTCGCTATTCCCGGTGCCTTCACCCGCTGCATGCAAATGAGCCGAGGCAGTTTTGTCGGCAACCAGATGGCTGCTGTGTGTGGCTACGCCGGCGCTGCCAACTCCGCCTACCAGTCTGTGCTGAAGCACCTGACCGAGAAAAAATTTGCCGATACCGGCAAGCCAATTGGTTCTGCACCCTATCAGCAGGAGCTGATCGGCAAGATGATGGTGGATCTGCAGACTGCCCTGTTGTGGCTGCGTCGTCAGCTGCAGCTTGAGTCCAGTGAGCCACCGATTGCTCCCAAGGAAGAAGTGGTCAAGCAGTGGCGGCTGTGTAAGGGCGTTGTCGCCGAGTCTGGGTTCAGTATTGCCACCAACGCGCTTAAGGCCAGCGGTACTTCCGGCACCATGGGCGACGCCGCGCGTTATCTGCGCGAGCTCACCATGGGTATTGTGCAGGCATTCCCGGCCGAGCGCGGTCGCCTGATGGCGGCGCAGATGGAAGTGGAGGGCGCTGAACAGAATCAGTTCGGTGTCGGTGACAAAGCAGCGGCACAACAGGCCTAAGAAACCGGCATGAAAGATTTCCATATGCTTATCGGTGGGAAGGCGATGCCGGCGGCGAATGGCGGCACCTTCGAGGTGACCGCTCCCGCTACCGGTGCTGTTCTCGCGCAGGTTCCCCGTGCTGGTGCCGGTGATGTTGATTGTGCTGTGCGCGCTGCGGTGCGTGGCTTTGAGGCCTGGTACCGGTTGCGCCCGGCGGAGCGTGAGGCTGCGCTGTTGCGCGCCGCAAGCCTTGCGGAAGCGGAAGGGCAGGCGCGCTTTCTGGATACCCTGATCGACGAAAGTGGTTCCACAATTACCAAGGCTCGCGGTGAAATTGCCTATACCGTCGACCTGCTGCGCACTGCCGCGGGCGAGGCCCGGCGGCTATATGGCGAGACCTTCCCCAATGATGATCCGCACCGCATGTCGCTGGTTATCCGCGAGCCGTTGGGGGTGGTCGGTGTGGTGTCGCCCTATAATGCGCCGCTTTCCCTGCTGACAAAAATGTGTGCTTTCCCGCTGGCCGCCGGCAACAGCCTGGTCATCAAGCCATCGGAAGAGACCCCCTTGACCGCACTGGCCTTCGGCCGCCTGCTGCTGGATGCGGGTGTGCCGCCGGAAGCCGTCAGTGTCGTCACTGGGTTTGGCGCTGAGTGCGGTGCCGAGCTGATTAACCATCCCGATGTGCGCTGTATCGCCCTGACTGGTTCAACCAATACCGGTATTGCGGTGGGCCAGGCCGGTCTCACCAAGATGCGGCGTATGCAGCTGGAACTGGGTGGGAAGAGTGCGCTGCTGGTTTTGAAGGATATGGATCCGGTCAAAGCCGCCAAGATCGCCGCGCAGGGAATTTTCACCCACAGTGGCCAGATCTGTATGGCCAACTCCCGTATAGCGGTGGAGCGCGAGATTTATCAGCCGTTTATCGAGGCGTTGAAGGCTGAAGCGGAAAGCCTGTATCTGGGCGATTTGCGTGAAGAGCGCACGGTATACGGCCCGCTGATCAATGCGCGCGCGGTGGAAAAAGTGCTGGAGCATGTCCGTGCCGCCGTTGATGGCGGGGCGAAGATCCTCACTGGCGGTGAGATCTATAAGGGCCTGGTGGTCAAGCCCACCGTTCTGCTCGATCCGCCCCGGGATAGCCTCGCCTGGCGTGAAGAAAGTTTTGGTCCGGTAACCAGCGTCGTTGCCGTAGATGACCTGCAGGAAGCCATTGATGTCGCCAACGATAGCGAGTATGGGCTCTCGGCGGCGGTGCTGACCAGCAATCTGCAGTGGGGCCTGCATGCCGCGCGGCGGATTGCCTCCGGGGCCGTGCATATCGGCACCCACTCCTTCCAGAGCAACGCACTGGCACCGATTGGCGGTGTGGGTCTGTCTGGAATGGGGCGCAGCGGCGGTCACTACAGTACCGAGGAATTTACCGAGGTCAAGTGGATCAGCGTCGATGTCGGCAGTTTGCCCTGCTGATGGGAGGTTGACGGTGATTCGTCGCGGCTATCTCGACTTCGGCAATGGGCAGCTCCACTACCGCTACTGTGGCAAAGAGAGCGCGCCACTGCTGTTGATGCTGCACCAGACTCCCAGCTCGTCGGCGATGTATCTGCGGCTGATGCCCATGCTGTCAGAAAATTTTTTCGTGGTGGCAGTGGATACCCCCGGTTTTGGCGGTAGTGATCCGCTGGCTGGGGATGTCACGATCGAAGCCTTCGCCGCGGCGATTTATCAAGCCGTCAGTGCAGCCTTCGACCAGCCCGCTCTGGTGTTTGGTCACCATACCGGTGCCGCGATTGCCGTCCAGCTTGCTTATGACCAGCCAGAATTTGTTCGCGCTCTGGCGCTGAGCGGCCCCACACTGCTGACGGAAGCGCAGAAACGGGCCCTGCCATCGGCAGCAAGAGCGTTTCCTATCGACGACAGCGGCAGCCACTGGCAGAACATGTGGCAACGCTTGCGCGGCAAAGACCCAGAGGCCGATCTCTCTCTCAGTGTGCGTGAAACATTGCTCGCATTTACCTGCGGAGACTATTACGAGGCGTCCTATCGAGCGGTGGTGGAACAGGACGTGGTTCTGCAGATGGCGGCAATCAATTGCCCGGCGCTGGTCTGTGCCGGTGGCCGCGACCTGCTAAACAGTGCCGTCGCCCCCTCTGTGGAGCTGTTGCCCCAGGGCCGCTCGGCAGCATTGCCCGCAGAGGCTGGCACCTATGTGTGTGATCGCCATCCCGAAGCGGTGGCAGATGTGCTGCGACAGTTTTTTCTCGAAGTCGCGCAAACTGGCTGAGCTGTAAAGCCGGTGCGCGGTTAAATCCTGATACCTTGATTTCTTAAGAGGGCGATTTATCCATGGATCTCAAGAGGAACAGCCTTGGCCTTGGCAATCGTCCGGCGCTGCTGCTGGTGGATATGATCAATGGTTTTACCAGCAGCCGTTGTCCGCTCGGAACCGATTGCCCCGATGTGGTGGAAGCTAACCGCAGGTTGCTGGAGCGCTTCCGCGCCCTGGGTTTGCCGGTGGTTTTCACCACGGTGGTTTATCACCATGAAGATGAAGCGCGGGTGTTCCGTGAGCGCATCGGACACCTGAATCTTCTCACCCCGGATTCCGAGTGGGTGCAGGTCGACCCAAGGCTGGCTCCGCTTCAGGGCGAGCCGGTGATCGAGAAGCAGTGGGCCAGCAGTTTTCACCGCACCAGCCTGCACGAGTGGCTGCAGCAGCAGGGTGTGGATTCGCTGGTTGTGACAGGGCTGACGACCAGTGGCTGTGTTCGCGCCACGGTCGTGGATGGTCTCCAGTACGACTATCGCGTAGTGGTGCCGGAGGAGGCCGTGGGTGATCGCAATGCCGAGGCCCATCAGGCCAACCTGTTCGATATGCATGCAAAGTATGCGGATGTTATGCCGCTTGCAGAAGTGGAAACACTCTTGCCGGAACCTCAGATCGCATAATCAACGTTCGGTTATGCGCTAAGAGACCTTACAGAAAACAACAAGTGAAGATTGGCGAGTCGCTATGTCTATACAATCCCCCGTGATCATCGCTGGCGCAGGTCCCAGTGGTTGTGTGTTGGCACTGTCCCTGGTAAAGCAGGGAATTCCGGTAATTATGCTGGAAAAGTGTGAAACTTTGCCTATCGACCTGCGGGCATCTACTTTCCACCCCCCCTCTCTGGAGATGATCGCAGATCTGGGTGATGGTGTTATCGATAAAATGCTGGAAAAAGGTCTGCATGCGGATCGTTACCAGTATCGCGATCGCAGCACCGGCGAAGTGGCTACCTTCGATATGTCTCTGATCGCCGACGAGACTCGCTATCCGTTCCGTCTGCAGCTGGAGCAGTACGAACTCACGCACTTTATCTGCGACGCGTTGAAAGAATACGACTGCGCGGATGTTCGCTTCGGTTCTGAGCTGGTGTCCTTTGAGCAGGACGAGTCCGGCGTTACCGCAATCGTCAATACCGCTTCCGGCAGTGAGCGCATCCAGGGATCTTACCTGGTTGGTGCCGAAGGCGCCCGCAGTGTGGTGCGCAAGCAGTCCGGCATCGGTTATATGGGCTTCACCTACGATGAGAAGTTTCTCGTTGTCAGCACCAGCTTCCCCTTCGAGGATGTATTCGAAGATTTCTCCTATGTGAATTATGTCTCCGACCCGGAAGAGTGGTGCGTGATATTGCGTACCGACAAGCTGTGGCGTGTGCTGGTGCCGGTTTTCCCCGCCAGTGAAGAGGAGGAGGCTTACTACCTGTCCGATGAATTCGTGCAGTCAAGGCTCAAGCGCCTGTATGCCCGCGATGTGGATTATGACATCCATCACCGCAGTATCTATGCGGTCAACCAGCGCGTGGCTGAGATCTACCACCGCGGGCGCACCCTGCTGGTTGGCGATGCCTGCCATATCAATAATCCCCTCGGTGGCATGGGTATGAATGGTGGTCTGCACGATGCCTTCAATCTCGCCGACAAGTTGCAGAAGGTGATCCTTGAAGGCGCAGACCCTGAGGCGTGCTTTGGACTTTACGACCGCCAGCGCCGTGAGCTTGCGGTGCAGTTTGTCCAGCGCCACACCATTGAGAACAAAAAACTGATGGAAGCGCGGGACCCCGATGTGCAGCGCAAGCGTCAGCAGATGTTGATGGAAACCGCAGCGGATCCAGTGCGAGCGAAAGACTTCCTGCTGGAGCGGTCGATGATCAATTGTGTTCGCGAGAGCCTGGCGGTGCAGTAATGCGCCGCTGCTCCGATTCAAATAATTAATAGCTGCGCGAAATACTAGCCGCGCCTGGAGAAAGCCCAATGACTTTTCCAACCGAAATCGATCTGTCCAAGACCCGCGACCGCTCCCAGCTGACCAACGGGCATCGCGATAACTATATCGGTCACCGTGCCAAGATTGGTGTTGTGATTCCCTCCACCAATACCTCGGTGGAATACGACTGTCAGCGCCTGCTGCCCCGCGGTATCACCTGGCACACCACGCGCTTTATGATCGACCACCCGGACCTGAGCGACGATGCCAATTTCATGCGCTTTCTTGAGCGTCTGCGCGAGACCATTGGTGATTCCATCGAAAGCCTGATGACCTGCAAACCTGATCACGTCATGATGGGTATGTCCGCGGAAACTTTCTGGGGCGGTATCCAGGGCAATGACGGTTTCGTGGACCGTATCCAGCAGATGGTTGGCGAGGACACCGGCCTGACCACAGGCGCCAACGCCGTGATCGCCGCGCTTGAAGCCCTCGGCGTGACCGGGGGCACAGGCAAGAAGCTTTCGATCATTACTCCTTACCAGCCAGTTGGCGACAAGAATGTGCGCCTGTTCTTCGAAGACGCCGGTTTTGAAATCAAGCATCTGGTCGGTCTGCGCTGCGAGAATGCCCACGATGCCATCGCACTGGTTCCCGAGCACCAGGTACTGGACATTGTTCGTGAAATCGATGGCGACGACGTGGATGCCATTGTCCAGGTCGGCACTAACCTTTCCACGGCGGGTGTTTTCCCGACCATGGAAAAAATGCTGCAGAAGCCGGTGCTGCCCATCAATGTGGCCACCTGCTGGCATGCCCTGCGCAGCTGTGGTGTTCAGGATCGATTCGACAATATGGGCTGGTTGCTGGAAGAGCACTGACCAATCAACTGATCGCCCGGGGGCGAAGCGACCATGTACATCGCAGTATGTATCGTTCTGTTGGATATGATCGGCTTTGCGATCATGGTGCCCATCCTGGCCTACTATGCGCTGCAGTTGGGCGCGTCCCCGGGGATGGCGACGGTGTGCATGGCCCTCTATGTGGTCGGCATGTTCTTTGCCTCGCCTATATGGGGCAGGCTCAGCGACCGCTTCGGCCGCAAGCCGATCCTGATGATCAGTCTGGCCGGTGCCGTGTTTGGCTATATTGTGCTGGGCTATGCCACCGAGGTGTGGATGGTGGCGCTTTCGCGCCTGTTCAGCGGGCTGATGGCCGGCAATCTCTCAGTGGCCCAGGCTTATGTTGCCGATGTCACCAGCAACAAAGACCGGGCCAAGGCCATGGGCATGCTGGGTGCGGCTTTCGGTATCAGTTTTATCCTCGGCCCGGCCCTCGGTGGCTATCTGGCCGGCGACAGCTTCGAGGATGCCAACCTGCAGTTGCCGGCAATGGTCTCCGCAGCCCTTTCCCTGTCGGCTTTGCTGGTAGTGATCTTTTTTCTCAAGGAAAGCCTGCCGGATGCGGTGGAATCCGATCAGGCCGCACCGTCCCCGCGCGAATTATTGAGTTGGGTTGCCGGGCGGCGCACCCTCTACCTGTTGCTGGCGGCGGTAACCATTTACAACCTCGGTGCGGGGTTTGTGGAATCGGTGTTCCCGATCTGGGCGGATGCCACCAACATCGCACACGGTCCCAAAGACCTGGTGCCGGTACTGCTCGCTGCGGGCATCGCCATGGTGATAGTGCAGGGCGGTCTTATTGGGCCGCTGTCGCGAAAGTTTGGTGAGCGACGGCTGATGCGCGCAGGCGCGGTGATCTTCGGCATATCGGTGCTGCTGGTCACCATCGCGGGCTCGGCCTCCAGTGTGCCGGCGGTGGCGGCGGCGCTGGTGGGGCAGGCGGTAGGCGCGGCGCTGGTGCTGACTTCGATGCAGTCCCTGACCTCCAAGGAAGTGGAAGCCCACAATCGCGGCGCCGTGATGGGTATCTATAACGCCCTTGGCACTCTGGGCAGGGGTGGCGGTACGGCACTCACCGGTTTTGTCTTTAGCGGCGTGGGTGTCCATGCTCCGTATTATTTCGGTGCCGGGTTGATGGCTCTGTTGCTCCTGTTGGCGCTGATGTTGCGCGCTTCCTCCTATGAGGAGCCGGTTGCGGCGGAGGTCGCTGCGGGGAATTCTTGATATTTGTCATCCATGTCATTGCGCGCGGTCAGGTATAACTTCCTGACTACTATGGGGAGTTACTATGGACAATTATCAAATCGCTCGACGCGCCCAGATCGGCGTTATCATTCCCTCCACTAATACCGGGGTTGAATACGACCTGCAGAAGTTCAATCTGGACGGTGTCACCTGGCACCCATCCCGTTTCTGGATTGAACTGCGCAACTGGTCGGATGAGGTTTCCCGTACCGGCGATGACGAGAATACCGTTTTTGAACGCTTCCTCGATATCATGCGCGGTGAAATTCCGGTGTCGATCCGCAACGTCCTCTCCGCCAAGGTGAACCACATCATGCTGGGCATGTCTGCCGAGACTTTCTGGGGCGGACTGGAAGGCAATATCGCTTTCGAGCGCGAAATCCGCGACCAGATCGGCGATCTTGGCCTCACCACTGGCGCCGGCGCCACCAAGGATGCCCTCAATTGCTTCGGCGCCCGGCGGATTTCCGTGATTACCCCCTACCCGCAGGTGGGGGACGACAACGTCCGGCGTTTCTTCTCTGACATCGGCTTCGAGGTGGTCAAGGTCAAGGGTCTGAACCGTCCCTCTGCCACCGCGATTGCCGAGACCCCCATCCAGGAGGTCATGCAGGCCATTCGTGAAGTGGATGGCGACGACGTGGATGCCATTATCCAGTGCGGCACCAACCTCTCCACCATGGACCTGTTCCCCATTATGGAGCACTGGCTGCAGAAGCCGCTGATCCCCATCAATGTCGCCACCGTGTGGCACGCCCTGCGCGCCTGCGGCATCGAGGACCGGATTACCGGTAAGGGTCGCCTTCTCGAAGAGTTTTAAGGGTTATCCGCGCCAGCTAAATCGTTATATAAAAGGGCCTTGTGGCCCTTTTGCGTATTAGCGCAACTGGATCACACCAAGGGAAAAAAAGCTTGAAAAGATATAAAACTATAACATAATGACTTTATTGGGTTTCGCAGAGCGATCCCTGATGTATGGCCGATATGCAGTAATTTATTAGCCAATGGATAGCGGTAACTGAATAAAAATATAACGGAGGGGCCATGTTTAACAGGAACCAACTTTCTCTCGCCATTGCAGCCTGTGTCTCGGTACAGGTAACGGTGGCACAAGATATTCAGGAAAGAGACGTAGCAGCCCTTCGGGGTAACGACTTTCTGGTAGAAGAAGTCATCGTAACTGCGCGTAAGCGTGAGGAATCACTGCAAACCGTGCCGGTTGCCATCGATGTGTTGTCCGCGAGTCAGCTGGACGAAAAAGGTATCGCCGCCCTGGATGGCGTCGCCCGCTACACACCGGGCCTGGACTTCGAAACCGGCCTGCTGCCGAACGATACCCGCATCACCCTGCGCGGCCTGTCCAGTACCCGTGGTCGTTCCAATGTGGCGATTCTGGTGGATGGCGTAGACCTTTCCTCCGAATCTCTGACCACTGGCGGTAGCGGCAATGGTCCCAACCTGGACCTGATGGATCTGGAGCGGGTTGAGGTGGTTAAAGGCCCGCAGAGCGCGCTCTACGGCCGTTCCGCCTTCGCCGGCGCCGTCAACTACGTGACCAAGCGCCCGGGTGACTCCGTGGAAAGCCGGGTTGCCGTCGACGCCAATGAATATGGCTACAACAAGGTGCAGGCCGGCACCAGCATGCCGATTATCGACGGCGTTCTGGGTGCCTCTTTCAGTCTGGCCAAGACCGAGTTCGACGGTTACTACGACAACCCCAACACCGACGGTGACCTGGGCGCCATCGATTCCGAAGGTCTGGCCGCCGCGCTCTACTGGACCCCGACCGAAAGCTTCGCCGCCTACTGGCGTTCCGAGTACACCGAGTCCAACTATACCCAGCGGCCTATTGTGCAGCGCCGTGCGATTGAAACCGGTGCTGAGGTCGGCGGCGGTCAATTCCTGTTGGGTGCGCTGGGTGATTATGCCGAAGTTCGCGCCATCTCCGACGGTGCTAATTGTGATGGCGTGACACCCTATTCGTATAAAATTACTGGCTCTCCCGTAGAGTGCGGTGCTATCTTGGTCGGCGACCTGGGCAGCGCGAATGAGAGTGAAATCGACCTGTCCGCCGATCCGGCCACCGGTAGAGACTTCGCCGGAACCGAAGTGCGCGGCTTCCGTACATCCCTTGAGCTGAGCTGGGATGTGGCCGATCTGGAAGTTCTCTCCCTGACCGCACTCAATTTGAACGATTCCCGCACTCAGGATGATTTCGACCGTGCGGATTTTTCTCTCGTAGCTTCACAGCAACCAATTTTCGATCCAAATGCCCCTCCCGGTCCTCCTGTTATTATTGATTGGCAGGATGTTAGCCAGTTTGGCATCAACGCCAACAGTGACACCAGCTTTGACCTGAAGCAGATCAGCCAGGAGTTCCGCGTAAGCGGCAGCGCTGACAAGCTGGACTGGCAGGCCAGTGCGCTGTACTGGACTGAAAGCATGGACGCCGTCATGAACCAGCAGTGGTGGCTGCGCGACGGTGGGGATAAGGATTACCTGGAAAGCGTTCTTGCTGACAATTTGCCCTTCTTCCTGGTGCCTTATCTAGACCTTGCGACTGAACCGCGCGATCTGCCTATTCCCATGACTCGGGATACCGATCATCTGTCCGCGGCCTTCTCGCTCAACTACAACCTGACCGATACCCTTCGCCTGACCGCGGAAGGCCGTTATCTGCAAGAAGATATCGACTATGTCAGTGTTGCCCTGGACGCGCGCGACAATGGTTTCTTGGGACTGCCAGTTCTTGACGCATCTAATCCCTTCCAGCCTCAGGTGATTGACCCTGAAGTTCAAACCTACTCGCGTTCCGACTCTGCGTTTGTGCCGCGAGTGAGTGTGGACTGGCAGGCCCAGGACAACCTGATGGTTTATGCCTCCATTGCCGATGGCTTCAAGCCCGGTGGTATGACTACCAATGACGGTAACGGCGATATCAGCTTCGGCGAGTACGATCCTGAAGAACTGACCGTCTACGAGGCGGGCTTGAAGAGCAATCTGCTCGAAAACCGCCTGCAGCTGAATGGCTCTATTTACCTCTACGACTACACCAACCAGCAGTTGTCTTATTTCTTCCAGGATATGACTGGGCAGACCCGCACCGGTGTCACCAATGCCGGTGAAAGTTCCCTGCAGGGTATGGAGTTGAGCGCAGTTTACCGTCCGTCGGTGAACTGGACGTTTGTTGCCAGCTATGTCTTCACCGACTCAGAAATTGAAGACTACACCACAGCTGAGCTCACTGACGGCGCTTCGGCGGGTCCTCTGGACAAGATGTGGACAGGCACCCAAGACGGTGATTACGCCGGTAAAGAGTTTATTAACTCGCCGAAAGATGCTGGCCTGCTCTCCATTCGCTACGATGGGGAATTCGCCAACGGTGCCACTTACTTCACCGAGCTGTTGGGCACCTACGAATCCAAGCGTTATCTGGATCGTGGCAACAACGCCTGGCTGCCGGAGTACTGGTTGGTGGACTTCCAGGGCGGTGTCAGCTTTGATCAGCTGGATGTCGTCTTCTACGTCAACAACCTGCTGGATGACGACAAGGTCAAGAGTGGCCTGAGTAATGTCAGCTTCGCCTTAATGCCAGCTGGACAGGTTACTCCGCACTCGACGGACCTGATCCTGCCGGATCCGCGTACCGCTGGCCTGCGTCTCAGCTACAACTTCTAATGCTGTGCTGAAGTTGTACTGATGCCGTAAAGACCACCCACGGCCCTGTGCCGTGGGTGGTTTGTCGGTTAAAGAGGATGTTGAATCAACGATAATCAATGCAGTGGTAATAAGAGGTAGCTGCAATGAAAACCGCCGCGATCCTTTCAGTTTCCGCGATCTCTTCCCGCGACCCAGCTACGCTCTTTCAGTTTCCCGTGTTTCGCTCTGTTTCCTTATCTTTGAGCATTCCGAAAAAGCGGCTTTTATCACTCCCATGCCTTGACCTCAATTCGAGTCGTGTTTTCGCGGCAGTGTCGGATTATGCAAATCAAGGCCGGGTATTGGGCAGGGCGCTAAAGTTTGTGAAGGTTTGTAAAGGATTTGGACGGAATCAAAACAAGTTGCTTACTAGTTGTTGCTGATTGATTCAGCTGCGATTCTGTCTTTTTAAGGTAAGATGTACTTTTGTTGTATCCAGACTGAAAATCGTTTTGCCCTGGCATTAATGCTTTCCGGGCAGTGTACTTGATGAAATCATATTCATGGAGATTGGCCCGATGAATAAGGCATTGCACGGAATCCGTGTGCTCGATTTAACCCACATGTTGTCCGGACCCTATGGTGCGATGATTCTTGCCGATCTCGGCGCTGATATGATCAAGGTTGAGCCGCTGGCCGGTGAGGGCACCCGCAAGCTGCTGGCCAACGATCCGGAAAACTCCATTGACGGTTTTGGTGCTTACTACCTGACACTGAACCGCAACAAGCGCAGTGTGGCGCTGAACCTGAAAAGCGAGCGTGGTCGCCAGGTATTTTACGATCTGGTGAAAGAGGCCGATGTGGTGATCAGCA
Source organism: Microbulbifer aestuariivivens (assembly GCF_039545115.1). Classification (NCBI taxonomy): domain Bacteria; kingdom Pseudomonadati; phylum Pseudomonadota; class Gammaproteobacteria; order Cellvibrionales; family Microbulbiferaceae; genus Microbulbifer; species Microbulbifer aestuariivivens. The sequence continues at coordinate 64,990 of NZ_BAABRT010000015.1, forward strand.
ATTTTGGCCCCGGCGTACCGGAGCGCCTCGGTATTGATTACGACACGCTGAAAGCAGTGAATCCACGCATTATCACCTGCTGTGTATCCGGCTTCGGCTCCGATGGCCCCGGCGCCAAGCGCCCGGCTTTTGACCAGGTGGCGCAGGCCTACGGCGGCGGTATGTCCATTACCGGTGACGACCCGGAAAACCCCGTTCGCGCCGGTATCCCCATCGGTGACCTGGGTGGTGGTATGTTTGCCGTGATGGGTATCCTGGCCGCCATCGCCGAGCGCGCGTCAAGCGGCGTCGGCCAGCATGTGGATATTTCCATGGTGGACTGCCAGATCTCCATGCTCAACTACATGGCCACCATGCACTTCCTCAGTGGCAAGAACCCATACCCGATCGGCAATGCGCACTTTGTGCACGTGCCCTATAACAGCTATTCCACCGCCGATGGCTTCATCATCATCGCGGTAATTACCGATAATTTCTGGCAGAACCTCAAGACTGTGGTGAATGTGCCGGAATTTGATGATCCCAAATACGATGGACAGCCGGGCCGATTCGCCGATAAGGCGTTTATCGATGGCAAGCTCGCCGAGGTATTCCTTACCGATACCACTGATGCCTGGCTGGCACAGCTGGAGAAGCAGCGCATTCCCTGTGCCCCGATCAACAACCTTGAGCGTGCACTCAGCGATCCGCAGGTATTGCACCGCAATATGGTGGTGGAAATTTCCCACCCCAACGGCAAGAAAACCAAGGCCCCGGGCAACCCCATCAAGCTGTCCCGCACCCATGAGGATTCCTTCTCCCCAGCGCCCCATATCGGCCAGCATACGGACCAGATCCTCAGCGAGTTGTGTGGTTATACCCAGGCCGACATCGACGCATTGAAAAACGACGGTGATGCAGGCTGATTACAGGGAGTAAGTCATGCGTGAAAAGGTACTGATTAATGATGTGGGCCCCAGGGATGGCCTGCAGAACCAGGCAACAATCCTCACGGTTGACCAGCGAGTAGAGCTGATTAATGCGCTCGTATCCGCTGGAGTCCGTTCCCTGGAAGCGGGGGCCTTTGTGTCCCCCAAGGCGGTGCCGGCCATGGCCAATACCGACCAGGTGCTGGCCGCGCTGCCTAAGGATGCAGGTATCGATCGTCAGGTGCTGATTCCAAACCTGAAAGGTTATCAGCTGGCGCAGAGTGCGGGTGCCTCAACCGTGGTGTTGGTGGTCTGTGCCAGTGAAACCATGAATCAGCGCAATGTGCGTATGTCCATCGACGAATCCGTGCAGCAGGCGCGGGAAATCTGTCAGCAGGCCAAAGCCGACAAGATGCGCGTGGTTGGCTGTGTCGCTGTGGCTTGGCAGTGCCCATTCGAGGGGGCAACTGACCCCGGCCGGGTACTGGATCTGGCCGGACAACTGCTGGAACTCGGTGTCGACGATGTCAATATCGCCGATACCATCGGTGCCGCGAACCCTCTTGCGGTCAACCGTTTGATGAGCAATCTTGCCCAGGAATACGGCGCCGCGAGACTGGCCTGCCATTTTCATGATACCCGGGCACTGGCGCTGGCGAATGTGTACGCGGCACTGGAGGCTGGGGTGCGTAAATTTGACAGCTCCATCGGCGGTATTGGCGGTTGTCCTTTTGCCCCGGGGGCAACTGGCAACGCAGCTACTGAAGATGTCGTTATGACTCTTGAGCAAATGGGTTTTGATACGGGCATTGATCTCGAGGCCCTAATGGCTGCAGGGCAGCTGGTTGGCGAGATGCTCAGCACTGCAACTGGTGGCAGGGCAGACACCTGGCGCCGTTTACAACTGGAAAAAAATGCGCCGCTCATCTGAAGCCTGTATGACTGCGTAATAAAGAGCTCGCCGGCGGGTTGCCGGTATTTATGGAGAACCTACTGATGCCCAAGCCCATTGTTCACCTGCTTTATCTGATGTTGTTTGCCATCTCTGGCAGTGTTGCCCATGCCAGTGCCGATGAAAGTTCCGCGACGGTAAAGCTGACGGTTTCCAACATTCAATCTCAGGTTGGCAGCCTGTTTATCTCGGTCTACGATTCCAAAGACACTTTCCTTGGCGATACCAAGGTTCTGGATCAGGAAGTGGGGCTGGAAGGGGTGCAGGATGGCATTCTTTCGGTTGAGATTTCTTTGCCCTACGGAGCCTATGCCATCAGCGTCCACCACGACAATAATGCCAATGGCGAGATGGACAGTAATTTTGTTGGGATTCCCAATGAACCGGTGGGGCTCTCCAATGGTCATGTCCCCCGCTTTGGGCCGCCTCGCTTCTCCAAAGCGGTGATTGAAATTTCACAGCCGCAGCAGGAAGAGCTGATTGCCCTGGTGGACTAAGCCACTGGATGCTTTAGCCCTCGCTACCGGGCGGGTGCAGTCGGCAGGTGTAGTGATCAGGTGAGTACTGCCTGATCTTCATCTGCCCGGTAGGTCATTTATGTAGGTGCAAGCCTGACTGGCTCTTTAACTCTTTAACTCTTTAACTCTTTAACTCCTTAAGTCCATCTCTCCGCTTCCCCATTCCTGTAGTGACCGTTTCTTCACTTTTTTGTATTAAGCCATTTTCCTCTGGCCGTTCGTTTTTGGGCTTTCCTTAATTCTGTGTGACCAAGGTTTTACTCTGATTTTTTTGAATCAGTGGCAGAGCCTAGGAGATATTGAGTATCTGCGGCATCAGTTTCTCCGGCCTAAAAACCTTTGGGTGTCTGTTCGCTGCGTTGGATAAGTACGCCGTTGAGCGTCTTTGGCCCGTCATTAATTTGACTCCCCGCAACAACTGCCACTGTCACAGGTGATTATCAGCATTGTGGTAACGATGTGGAGGAGTGGCTAGAAGAGGAGAACAGAGGAGAGGAGAAGAGAGGCGAAGAGAGGAGTAAACATAAGGGCAGGGCGGTGTGCCGAAAATCCGCATCCCCGCGCTATAACCGCGTTTGTAGCCGGTACTGGCGTTAGTCTTCAATCACATGGAAGCCTGGGTATCGCCATTGAATGTGATGAGAGAAAGCTTGTGGGAAAATAATGCTTGTGGAGAACGTACTCCTCCTCGGCCGCATAGCGACCGGGGAGGGGATAAGCCCCAAAGGGGCACAACCCGCGAGAGCGGGTTGAGCAGGAGAAGCTATATAGCTGGATAGCTGGATAGCTGGCTGTGCGCTTTAGCGACCGCCCAGCGGGTCCTGCGGGGATACGCCGATAACGCGCGATCCAGTGAAGAACTCAATGGACTGCGCATGACCCTCCTCGCCGAGGCCGGAAAGCCCCCAGGCACCTCTGGGGGCACCTGCGCCAATGCTCAACAGGCTGTAGCCATTGATCTTGACTCCACCGGTACGCATCTTGTGGGCAAAAGCAAAGGCTTTTGCCTCATCCGCGCTGTAGACATAGCCAGCCAGGCCGAGGTCGGTGCCATTGGCAAGAGTGAGCGCTTCAGCATCACTGCTGAAGGTATGTACCGCCGCAACCGGACCGAATATCTCCTCGCGGGTATCCGCAGGACTACAGCCATCGACCAGGGTCGGCGCGATAAAGTTACCGGGCAGGTCCGGCAGGGCGGTAGAGGTGAGCACTTGCCCACCACGGCTCTTCAGTCGCTCAATATCCGCGATGACCGAATCGTAGTGGCCTCTGTGCACCAGAGGGCCCATATCGCTGTCTTCGTCCAGCGAGTGACCGAGGCGGATATCGGACAAAATAGTCAGGACTTTATCCAGCAGCAGGTCCTTGACGGACTCATGCACCAGCAGGCGTCCCAACGCGCGGCACCACTGGCCGTTGAGGTTGGTGAGACCATAAACGATACCCGTTGCGGCAAGGTCCAGATCCGCATCGGCAAACACCACCAGCTGATTATTACCACCGAGTTCCAGCTGGGTGGGAATAAAGTCTGCGGCACAGGCGCGGGCAATGGCGCGACCGCCAGCGAGGCCTCCGGTGAAGGAAACTGCCTTGATTCTGGGGTCTTCCACCATCTGTGAGCCGATGGTGCGATCCCCCAGGGTCAGCTGGAATACGCCTTGCGGAATTCCGGCCCTATGTGCCGCACGCGCCATCACAATGGCGGAGTGGGGGGTAAACTCGGAGGGTTTCAGAATACACGGCGCACCCGCGGCGAGGGCACTGGCCACTTTGTGGGAGCCGATCGCGGTAGGGCCATTCCAGGGCGCAATCAGCAGTGCCGGGCCCCAGGGGCGGCGCAGGTAATCCACTTCTCCACAGGGACCGGGCACTTTTTTATCCAGACCTTCCTCGCGCAGATAGGCTGCGGCGCCACGGAAAACCATCGGTAAAATGTTGGCCATTTTGCGTGTGGTGCGGATGATGGCACCGGAAGTGAGACTATCGGCAACACTGATCGTCCGTGCGCACTCCTCGCTGCTCAATTCGTCTGCGAACTTGTCGAGAAAGTCCGCGCGTTCCTGTGCGGAAGTGTTTTCCCAGACTCCTTCGCTGTAGGCGCGGTCCGTGGCCTGCAGAGCCGTCTGTACCTGCTCATGGTCACAGCTGCGGCGTTGCTGCAGCGGCTCGCCAGTGTTGGCGTCATTCAGGCTTTGACCACGGTCAATGGCGGGCGTTGAAAATTGCCCGTTGATATAGTTTTCCAGCTCGGGTAGCTGATAGTCACGGCTCATAAAGGCTTACCGTCTTATTCGTACTCATATTGTTTGCTCTTGGCCAGTAACTCATCGGCGCCAAGTAGCGCGTTGACTTCAGAAAGATCGATCATCTGATCGTGCAGCTTTTCAAGGTGTCCGTCGATACGTAATTGCGACAGCAGTTGCTGTGCCGCGGGGATGAAAAGATGCAGCAGTGAAGCGGGAAAAAGTGCAATGCGATAGTTCAGCTCTTCCAGTTCACTGGCAGAGCGAACCGGCGACTTGCCACCTTCCACCAGGTTGTGGATGAGTGGTATCTGGCTCCCAAAGCGTTCACCAATGGCCTGCATCTGAGTCAGATCTTTTGGCGCTTCGACAAATATCGCATCTGCTCCCGCCTCGAGGTAGCGTTCGGCCCGCTCCAGTGCGTCATCGAAACCGTTGACACCCAAAGCATCAGTGCGGGCAAAAATGAGAGTCTCTTCACTACGCCTGGCATCCAGGGCGGCGTGAATCTTGCCCACCATTTCGCCACAGCTGATGACCTGTTTGCCGAGCATGTGGCCACAGCGCTTTGGCATCAGCTGGTCTTCCATCTGCAGCGCGCTTGCACCGGCGCGCTCGAAGGTGGTCACAGTGCGCTGCACATTGAGCGCGTTGCCAAAACCGGTGTCGATATCGACGATGAGTGGAAGCGGTGTGCGTTCACGAATCACCGCCACACTCTCGGCCACTTCGGCGGCACTGATGAGGCCTAAGTCGGGTCGGCCGAATCGGGCAAAAGACAGGCAGGCGCCGGAAAGAAACGCCGCCTTGAATCCCGCCAGCTCGACCAGCCTTGCACTCAGGCCGTCATAAACCCCCGGTACCGAAAGCACCGTTTTGGCTTCCAGCAATTTTCGCAGTGAATCAGCCACGGCTGTCTCCTTTCGGTATCGGGTTGCGCTTGTCGAACATCCAGTTACTGGCTGCGTTCCTCGGCACAGAGGATGCGTACCAGTCGATCCGCCGTGGGCTTGCCGACCAGGCGCTCAGCGATCGGGTTGGCCGGGTCCAGGTGCACGATATTGCGGCGAACCAGCGTGTCACGCTGCTTGAGCTGCGAGCGGATGATCGGGTTTTCGACCTTCTTGGCGGCGTGTACCAGCTTCAGCCAGTATTCCGCATAGGCGATGATCTTCGGCTCGCATTTCTCTTTGTAGAAATCCAGCGGGACTACACCGGAAATTGCCAGCGGCGACAGCGAGGCGCGGATAAACGGCATGGCGGCGATAAATGGCTTGATGCCGGCATTGAACATCTCTTCCTGCAGGCTCATGTAAATATCGTTGAGCGGCGCAAGGTATTCCTGCATATAGTCCGGATAGCTTACCGCTTCGTAGCGGGGCATCGGGTCAATAAAGAAGAACGCCTCGGGCAGGGTGCCGAACGCCATACCCAGGTGGGGAATCTCGACACTGTCATCCATATAGATCGTCAGATGGATGTTGGTGAAGGTGTTCTGCGGGGTGCCGATGTTGGAATGGATTACCCAGTCTACCGGTGACTCATCGCCGGTGAATGTGCGAATCCGGCCCACATGCTCACCGTTCAGGTCATTGAAGTTGTGCAGGTCTGCACAGCGCAGGTCTTCTTTCAAAGAGAGGCTGCTTTTGACCATTTCCCATATCCGGTCGCGGGTGGTCATGACAGCATCGAAAGTCTCACTGGTATCGATTTTTACGTCTTTATCCAGGTGTTCGACAAACTCTTTACTGAGGTTTTGCGTGTTGTCCATGTGAATCACTCGTTATTGGCTGGTTGCGATTGCGGAGTCGGGGCGCTGCCCTTCAGCCGCGGCTTGATCACCTTGGTTGGAAAGGTGGTTACGGAGCCATAGGCTCCACAGGAATACTGCGAAGTTAAGTGCGCCAAACAATACAAAGGGAGCGCTGGGGGATACTTTGGCAAACAGTACGCCCCCACCCGAGGTGCCGATGAGAATGCCGAAGGCGCCGGCCACACCGAAGAAGCCGATGGTGGCTCCACGATACTTTTCAGGAGCCTGCTGCCCGACCAATGCCTGGCTGCTGACAAAGGCACTGATCTCTGCGATGCCCATGACAAACAGCAGGCCGATCACCCAGTTGGCGGTTGGGTCTGTGATCAGGAAAACCGCGCTGTAGATCAATGCCGCCAATCCGGAGGCCAGCGCTACGGCCGTCACTCTGGTTACCCGGTCGGCGATTTTCCCCATAATAATTGAGCCAATCAGTGCGCCGGCCACGGTGGCGAGGACTCGCGGCACTGCCAGTTGGAACATCGCCTCGCTTGCGGAAAGTCCCAGCTCACGGGTGCCGTATTGCACCAGCCACAGTGAAATGAAAGCGCCAGTGACGGCGAGGTCGCCGCGGGAAATAAATGCTGCCCCATAGGAGAGGGCGGTCTGCGGATCGCGGGCGGCTTTCAGGCCGTTGATCAGCGTGCTGCGCATGGATTCTCTTACCTCGGCGGCACCCTGCAGGATTCTCGGGGCCAGGCCGGCCAGTGCGACGATGGCACCGACAAGGCCGAGAGCCCCGCCGACGGCGAAAGTCCACTGTTGGGCGGCGAGCTCGTCGAATCCACTTCCGCTGAGGACTCTTGGCAGGCTGGCCAAAATCGGCGGTATAAATGCGCCCAGAGTCGCGGCCATTGCCTGCAGACCATTGGCGCGGCCGCGGGAGTCTTCAGCCGCGTAATCCGCCACCACCGTCACCATCATGCCGATCATCGCGGCACTGCCAATGGCAACCAGAAGGCGGAAGGCAACGAGCTGTGGAATCGAGCTGGCGTGGGGGTACAGGATAAAACCCAGGCCGGTCACAGCGAGGCCGAAAACATACACGGGCCTGCGGCCGATGCGGTCGGAGAGGGCGCCCGCGGCTCCCAGCAGCAGGATGAAAACCAGTTCCTGCATGGCGCCCAGATAGCCGGTCAGCATGGCCTGGGTGTCTTCGGCGATGCCCATTACATGCAGCAGGCCAGGTTGCAGTACGGAGAGCGCCCCCGCATAGCCAGAGGAAATAAACACCGCAAAAAGATAGGTGCTGAAATTGCCTCGTGAAATATTTGGTGCCAGATGGACGCCAAGCCAGGTTTTCGTGGCCATGGAGCTTTGCCTCGCAGTTGCGGGACTCTTCCCGATTATTTTTATGTTTTATTGAGTGTTGTGTTCAGAGACCGTGCCGCGCAAACTGGTCTTCACGCTTGCGCACCACGCCGCTCAGCATGCGCGCGGCAATCTTGCCACCGGTGAGCCAGCGGATTTTTTGGCCGGTTTTGTTGCAGTCCAGCATTTTTTGCGCCAGGTATTTGGCAACAGTGTCGACCTGGTCCACCAGGTTGTTCATAAACGGACGTGTGCTGGCGAATTTTTCCGGGTTTTTCTTCGCTTCGTCGATCACCGCCTCGGTGATCACCATGCCCGGGCGGATTTTCCCTACCAGTATACCGGTGCCATCGAGCTCCTTGGCGAGTGCGTCGGAGAAATAATCCAGCGCCCGTTTGGTGCTGCCATAGATGCCCATACCGGGATAATATTCTCCATCGCTGCCGCCACCGAGGATATTAAATATCTTGCCGCTCGGCTGTTGCTGCATTCCTGTTGCGGCAACCCGGCATCCATTGATGGTGCCCTGCAGGTTGGTGTGCACCATCGCGTCGATTTCCTGTTGCGGAGTCTCGAGGATGGACCAGCTGGTGCGCGCGATACCGGCGTTATTGATCCAGATATCGATGGTTTCGAATTCTATTTTGGCGAAATCCCATAGAGCTTGCACTTGAGCGGGATCGGTTATGTCGCAAGCCTGGCCGCGGCATTTACAGAAGGGGGTGCGCAGGCGATCGAGCGCTTCGCACACCGACGACTCACTGCGGCCGCTGATCACCACTTTATGGCCACTGTCCAGAAAGGCCCTGGCGAGGCCGAAGCCTATGCCCTTGGTGCTGCCGGTAATGACGATGTTGGCCATGGAGGGAGTCCCTCGGAGTCGAAGAAAGTGATCTGTTATGCGTTTCCGAGTGTAAGAAAGATATATCAATAGTACAATTCTTTGAGTGGGCATTTTTGTCAATAGTCAATTAAGAGGGACGGGGATATGCCAAGGGTCGCAGCACTGCAATTTGCCACTGGAACCGACATTGCCGAAAACCTGGCTACCTGTATTCGCATGATCGACGCCGCCGCCGCGCAGGGAGCGCGTCTGATGGTGCTGCCGGAGTTCTGTAATCACATTTCCTGGTATGCCGATCAGGAGCAGGCCTGGGAGTGTGCGGTGGCTCTCGATGGCCCCTTCCTGGCGGAGATTGCCGAGCGCGCCCGACAGCATCACTGCCATATCCTGCTCAATGTCTCTCTGCGCAGGCGGCAGCCGCAGATTACCGTTACCTCTCTGCTGTATGGACCGGCAGGCGAACTCCTCGGCGAGGCCGACAAGCAGAGCCTTATGGGGCACGAGAACGACTTCTTTACCCCGGCGACACGGGCGGCGGGTCTGGTGGATACGGAGCTGGGCAGAATAGGCTTTATTGCCTGTCGCGACGGGATCAGCTTTGAACCTTCGCGGCGACTGGCGCTGGCCGGTGCCGACATTCTGTGTAACTCCCTCAACTCTTTTGCGTTTGATGAGGCGAGCCTGCATGTGCGCGCAAGGGCGGCGGAAAGCAGCCTCTTTATGGTGGCCGCGAATAAAGTGGGCCCTCTGGTGCCTTCGGTGGAGCTTGCCCAAGTGAGCAGTATGACGGCGATTCCCGAGGCGCTTCTTTACGGCGCGGGGGAAAGCCAGGTTGTCGGTCCCGATGGGCGGCCCCTCGTTGTCGGCCTGCGGGGGCAGGAGGACATTGTGTTGGCGGAAATCCCCGAGCGCGACCGGCGTGTCGCGCTCTGTATGGGGAGTATGGATCGGCGCAGGCCATCCCTTTATAGCCACCTTGAGCGCGACGCCGAAGACGCAAGCGAAGATGCCGCCGACAGCATAGAGGTCGCCCTCATTGATCCCGAGGGCGAGGGCATTGAGTCTGTAAAGCGTGCTGAAGCGCAGCTGCTGGCCCTGCCTGACAGTGTTCGACTGGCCATTCTTCCCGCGTGCTTCCCTGTGCGTGATCCCGCCGCAGATTGGGAGCGCGCTGTGGAGTTGTGTCGTTACGCCGAGGAGCGTCTGGCGTTGGTCAGCGAACGTTGCGGCTTGCAGGTCTGCACCAGTGTCATTGAGGGTGAGCCCGGGGACTGGCGCCACCTGGGGTTGTTGCTGGACGGCGGCAAGCGCCGGCTGGAGCAGCCGGAGTTGCATCGCAGCGCGCTGGAGCTGGTGCCGTCGGGGCGTGAACTGCAGGTGCATGATTTACCCTGGGGGCGTGTTGCCATCCTCACCGGTGACGATTGCCTGTATCCGGAGCTTGCCCGCATGGCGGCGCTGCAGGGCGTTCACTGCCTGCTGGTGCCGCGCAGCCGAATGGCGACGGTGAAAGAGGCCGGCAGCAAGGCTCAGGGCGCGGGCATGGACAAGGATATGTCCCTGCTGCTGTTGGCCCGGGCGGCGGAAAACCGCGTGTGCCTGGCGGCATGCGGCCAGGGTGGCGGCGGGCTGATCGCCACCCTCGAGCGTGAATTCACCCTCATGCAGCCGTGGCAGGAGCGGCTGTTTGACGGCAATATCAATTTACCCCTGAAAACTTCGCAGGCGGGTGAAGTGACCATTGCGGAAATTCACCCCAATGCCGCCGCAAACAAGCTGATTTCTGCCAACACCCACCTGCTCAGCAGCCGGGCGCACCTGTCTACTTCGGGTCTGCTGCAGGTCGAGGTGCAAGCCCAGGGGCAGGCAGAGGATCAGGCCGAAGTGGAGCCTGCGTGATGCGTGCAGGGCCGCAGGCGCAACTGCTGGCGAGCGGGGAATACGAGTATCTGCGCGATGGGGTGTCGGTGCCGGTATACGAGAGCTGGCAGCTGTCGCGCACGGCGCGGGGGCTGTCACTGTTCTCGCACAGAGAGGTTCCAGCGGCGTCTCTGGTGATTAGCGCCAAGGCCTGTTTCGCTGGCGCAGGCCTGCAGCGCTGTTACCTGCAGTGGTGTTCCGGCGCCGCGCTGGAGCCGGTGGCGAAAGCCTTTTATACGGCTACACCTGCAGTATCCAGGTATCGGTATCGCGGCCATGGCGCGCGCACGCAAAGTATTGATGCGCAAAATGCCCATTTCTTTCCCCTGATGCGTGTATTTGCCGGTGGTGTCATTCACGGACTTGCCGCCGGGGGCGGTAGTGGCAGGGTGCTGGTACCCTGGATTCACGACCCCTCAATGCAGCAAAGACTGTTCGAGCCCGAGTTCTCAGACCGTAGTGTGCGCCAACTTGGAAGTGAAAAAGATCCGCGGCTGGATCATTTTCATTATTCCGGCGGTCGCTACGAGTCTGGCGCCGACTACTGGCTCTTGAATGGCCTGTTGCAGGAATACCGCTGGCAACAGGGGGACGCAGAGTGGACGGTGCGGCTGAAAAACCCGGCTGGTGTCTGGCCGGGTGAGGAAGTTTGGGGGCGTATCTCTGCTGCCGAGAGTGCCTGAATCAAGGCTCTCGGTGAGCAGAAGTGCGGGTGATTGAGTTGGGCTGTTCGAAGTGTGCCTGAGTTGAGTCCCGACTTACTTGGAGCCCCTGATTAGCACTCCAGGTAAGTCGGGACTCGCGAGCCGGTCAGCTGTCGGCGCCTTTCAAATCCATCTGATACTGGAAGCGGTCCGGGTGGTAGAGCACATGCAGAATGTCCACCAGTTGCTCTTTGCCGTCGATTTTGCTGTAAGAGCGTCGGGTGAGGCTGAGCAGCGGTGCGCCTACCGCAGTTTGCAGTTCGCGCGCGCTTTCCGCGTCGGCGGCCTCGGCGCTCAGGGTCTGGGTCACGTGGGCAAACTCCAGCCCGTGCTTGCGGAAGATCTCCAGCCTCGGTGTGGTTGAAAACTGTCTCGCGGTCACTTTCCCTTCTAGCCCGGAGGTCCAGCTGACGTAGTAGCCAAACGGGGCGCCGTCGCGGGAGCGGGTACGCTCGAGCAGCAGGGCGGTTTCACCGGCTTCAAGACCCAGTTCCTCGCGGATTTCCGCCGGGGGTTGCAGCAATTCGCAGCTCCGCACTTTCACGTCGGAGTGGCGGGCCATGCTCTCGATCTCTTGCAGCATGCCCACAAGCGGCGCTTTGACCGGCTGTTGCTTGTACTCATAAATCACATGAGTACCCTTGCCGCGGCGACGCTCCACCAGATTCTCCGCGGCCAGTTCGTCCATGGCGCGCTTGGCGGTAATGCGGGAAACCCCGAATGCCTCCGCCAGCTGCAGTTCCGTGGGCATCTGGTTGCCGTGTTCCAGCGTGCCATTGAGGATGGCATTTTTCAGCAGCGCGTACAGCTGGTAGTAGAGGGGGGCGTGCGACTCCTCCGACAGCGATTCCAGCTGCTGCTTACTGAATAGGGTGTTCACGGCTTCCACGGGTTAGGCTCCTGTGCCCAAATGAGGGCCGCAATGATATGACATTTCATATCAGGTAGCAGCCGGCTTTAGGCCGGCGTACTGATAGATTGCTCACATTGTTTAAGCAGGGCACCGGCAGAGGCGGAGAAAACCCCTTCCTGTGCCGTGATGAATTCCAGTACCCGTTCAAAATAAGCAATCCGGTGCGGCTGTCCGAGCATCCAGGGGTGGATGTTAAGGGCGAGGATTCTGCCGCCCTGTTGCCGCGCTTCCGCCAGCAGGAAGCGGCAGGCATCCTCCACCTGCTCCGCATACGATGTTTCGGAGTGGAGGTTATTGCGCAGGATAAACTGGTCTTCCAGTTCGGTGGACAGCGGCATGGCCCACAGGTCACCGCTGTCGCTGCGGAAACGATAGGGCATATCGTCATTGACCCAGTCACAAAAGTACTGGATGCCATGCTCCGCCAGCAGTGCCGGAGTGTTTTCGCTGTGCACCTTGCCGGGGCTGAGCCAGCCGCGCACCGCCTGCCCGCTTGCCTCCTGCAGGGTGTCGATGGTGCGACGGATGAGTTGCGCCTCTTCATCTCGTGGCTGACCGCCGTAGTGGGGGCAGTCCATATTCCAGCCGTGGGCGATCAGCTCATCGCCGCGCTCGCGCAGCAGCTGCATGAGGTAGGGAGTGCGCTGCGCCAGCTCCCCGTTGACCGCAAAGGTAGGTTTGACCCCGTACTGATCCAGCGCACGCAGGATGCGATAGATGCCCACGCGGTTGCCGTAGTCGCGCAGGGAAAAGTGGCGCAGGTCCGGGTAGGGCATGGTCATTCCGCCGGGAGGGGGAAAGGGCGTGCCGCGCTGGTTGAGGGGGAAGAACTGCAGGTTCACGTTGACCCACAGCGCCAGGTCGCCCTGCTGCCACTGCACCGGCTCGCGCTCGGTGAGCATCTCCCAGTCGTAGTGACGGTGATCCATGCCGTAGTGGCGCTCGGGGTACTCGAGATGTTCGGGGCTTAGGGATTTTTTGTCGCTCATGGGTTGGCCACCTCCGCTCTCTGCACAATCCCTTTGCTCGCCATATCTTCACGCGCGGTATCGTAAAAATGATCAAGGTAGTACTGGGCGATTTCCCGCCCGGTGGTGACCCAGACATCGGAGTGGCCGGTGATGTATTCCAGCGCCTCTTCGAATGCCCGCAGTCTATGTGGGCAGGTGACCTGGTAGTTGTGCGTGGGTATGCACATGACGGTACCGCTCTCGGCACCTTCCGCGTACAGGCGATCGAAGTTTTCCTTCAGCATCTGGCCGTAGCGGCGCGGCTCCACCTTGTTGACCACGTAGGCAATGGTGTCGTTCATTTCCAGTGAGTAGGGAATGGAAACAAAGCGCTTGCCGCTGCGCAGATTGATCGGCGTGGGCTGATCGTCGTGGAACAGGTCGCAGGTATAGAAACCGGCCTCGTCGCCAAACAGCTCAGTGCCCACTTCGGCAAACAGGTCCAGTGTGTCCTCGGAGTGGGACAGTGCCGGAGCGAGATAGCCGGCGCACTTCTGCCCGGTATGCCGGTAAATGGTCTCGATCGAGTCGCGGATCATGCTGCGCTCCTGCTCGGCCGACATGCCATAGGTGTAGCGCGTGTTGTAGATACCGTGGCTGAAAAATTCCCAGTTGCGCTCCCGGCAGAGATCGATGATTTCAGGGTGGTGATCACACAGGGCGGTGGAGAGCGAAATAGAGCCGCGGATACCATATTTATCCAGCAGCTTCATCTGCCGCATATGTCCGACACGGTTGCCGTAATCTCGAATACTGTAACCGGGTACCGCAGGACTGGGTTGCGGCCAGGCCTTGCGGTGCGGGTTGGAAGGCGGATTCAGTTCATAAAATTCGATATTGGGCGCTACCCAGAAAGCCACCCGTGCCCCATTGGGCCACTTCAGCTGGGGGCGTTGATGGTAGGGCCAGTAATCGTAAAAACCGGGATCGGATCTCATGGGCTGCCTCGACTGATTTCACACGGGTCGCCAGGGGTGCTGCTGGCAGGAAGGCGCGGCCAAAAAGCCGCGCAGCCGCTACTTAGGCTTTGACAGTTTCCAGCCACTGGAAGACTTCGGCCACATCGACAACGTCGGCGTACTTGAGCGAGAGGTCGGTCAGATTCGCGTAGTGGTAACTCTCGTGCTTGTCGGCAACGCACTCCTCGGGGACGATGGTGCGGTAGCCGCGGGAGAGGCTGTCGACGGCGGTGGCGCGGATGCAGCCTGAAGTTGAACCGCCAGTCAGAACTACCGTGTCCACCTTGTGCCACACCAGCAGAGATTGCAGCTGGGTTTCAAAGAATGCGCTGGGCATTTTTTTGCAGTAAATGACATCGCGTTCGCGGTCGATTTCCAGTCGGTCATCGAACTCACTGCGGGTGGAATTGAACTTGATATTTTGCAGGGAGTCGGGGGTGTCTGTGCGGGTGCCCCAGATGCCGGCGTCCTCACCGGAGTTCATGTAGGCCACGTGGGTCCACACAACCGGCCAGCCTTTGGCGCGGAAGCTTTTCGCAAGCTCGTTTGTATAGTGCAGCTGGTTTGGATCTGTTTCGTAGGCGGTCTTGAACAGATCGGTGCGGGTGTAGGCTTTCTGTGGGTCAATGTTCACCAGTACGGCCTTGCTGCCAAACCCAAAGCGTTTGCGCGCTGGGTTGGCTTTGACTTCCTGGTAAATCTCTTTGGCCGTTTTTGTTGTTGTTTCCATTGTTCCCCCCGGGGCGTTGGCAGGATTGTAATTGTTGTCTTAATGGTATATCAATATATCTAATTCGGCAACGCGGCTTAACAGCACCGCGTCCTGATCTTTGGTCATTGACTGGAGGCGGGGGCGGCTGCACTGTCAGCCATTTGTCGGTATTGTTACCTCAACCGATAAGAATCTACCAGTATGAGCGCATACCTCTTTGTCAAATTGTTGCACAACCTCTGTTTCGTCTATTGGCTGGGGGGGGATTTGGGCACCTTCTATGCCAGCCGCTATGTCACCAAGCCGAACTTGTCGCCGCAGGCCCGCAGCACGGCGCTGACCATCATGATGGGCTGTGACCAGGGGCCACGCTTTTGCATGCCGCTGATATTGCCGCTGGGATTGCAGTTGGCGCATATGTCGGGGCAGTTTACGGTCGCACCGGTGTGGCTGTGGCTGGCCTGGGCGCTCTGCCTGGGTTGGTTTGCGTTGGTGGCGGTACTGCACTTTGCCCACGGCAAATCCTTCGTGCCGGTGCTTACCCGTTTCGATTTTTATCTGCGTGTAGTGCTGATTGTCGGTCTGCTGGTGCTGGCCGGTTACGCGCTGGCGACCAACTTCATCCTCGCCGCCGACTGGCTCGCCATCAAGCTGGCGATTTTCGCTCTGCTAGTTTTGTGTGGCCTGATTATCCGTATGCGCCTCAAGCTGTTCGGTGCCGCCTGGGGTGAGTTGATGTCAGGCAATGAAAGTGCCTCGGTCAATGAAACCATCAGCAGTTCGATTGCTTCCTGTCGCCCCTTCGTGTACCTGATCTGGGTCGGGCTGCTGGCCAATGCCGCCTATGGTCTGCACCTTATCAACTGATTGCGGGAGAAATTAGATGAAGCTTTACAGTTTGCCTCACTCGCCCTACGCGGCCAGGGTTCGGATTCAGGCTCGTATCGACCAGTTGCCTGTCGAGGTGCTGCCGCCCCCGGTGCCCCTCAGGACAGAAATGTTTATGCAGCGCTTTCCGCTCGGCAAGGTGCCGGTGCTTGAGCTGGACGATGGTGAGGTGATCGCCGAGAGCTGGGCGATTATGGAGTACCTCGCCGAGGCTGGGCCGGCCAGCAGCGACCTGTTGCCGAATACCCCGCTGGAGCGGGCGCGGATGCGGGTGCTGGGTCGCTATGCGGACCTGCACCTGGCAACGAATGCGCTGTTCCCACTGTTTCGGGTGGCCATGGGTGCGGGGCAGGGTGATACCGCTGCAATTGCCGAGAGTCTGCGGGCCGAGCTGTTGAAAGGTGAGCGCCTGCTGGCCGATCTCGGCAGCGATCGCCAGTTGAGCCTGGGCGACATCGCTCTGGCGCCGACCATCCTCTATTTGCAGGAGCTGGCCCCGGTGGCGGGAGTGAAAGATCCGCTGGAAGGCTTTCCGGAATTGAGCGCCTGGTGGGCCTGGGTCAACAGCTTCCCCGCAGTCAGTGAGACCCTGGAGGAGGTGCGGGCCGGATACCACGCGTTTGTGGCGAGCCTTGCGGCCAAGGCCTGAGCGTCGGTCCAGTTATCCACGTCTGTATTTGGGTCCGAATCCGGGCCCTTTATCCGCTTACTGACGTTGGTTGAATATGGTCTGGGTGTCCCGGCTGTAGTGCGCGTGGGGTTTCGGTTCTGCGCGCAGAGGATTTTCGTTTGCGGCTATTCTCTCGGGTTCCCCTGGCTCTTTGCCTGTTGCCATCGGCGTTGGCCAGGCTGATGCCTTGTTTATTTGTCGCTGCACGCCGATCGTTCCTCTCTTCCTCTCTTCCTCTCTTCCTCTCTTCCTCTCTTCCTCTCTTCCTCTCTTCCTTCGCTCCTTCCCCTTCGCCTTGCTGTTGGGTCTCGCCGGGTTGTCGGTTGCTCATCGCTTGCCGATTGCGCTGCTGTTGGCGCGCGGATTAAGGACCGCTGGCCGATCACAAATGTTATATTGACATAACATTAGCTCAAGGGTAGCATCGGAGTGACATTGATTATCAGCCGGAGCTAAAGCCGTGACCACCACAATTGTCGTGCTGTTTAACCTGAAGCCGGGCGTCAGCCCATCCGATTACGAGCAGTGGGCCAAGACCACTGATCTGCCCACGGTGCGCAAGCTCGGTTCCGTGGACGACTTCTCTGTTCTGCGCACCACCGGCCTGCTGGGTACCGATGCGTCAGCGCCCTACCAGTATGTCGAGCTGCTGGTGGTGAACGATATGGAGAAGCTGGGTGCGGATGTCTCCAGTGAAACCATGCAGCGGGTGGCCGCTGAGTTCCAGCAGTTTGCGGACAATCCGCAGTTCATGCTGACCGAAATCGTCTGAGTACCCAGTCTGCGCGGAGGCAAATCAGAATGGAAACACAGAGCAAGTATCCCGAATTGCGCGGCAAGGTCGCGGTGATTACTGGTGCCGGGCGGCGTAAAGGCCTCGGCGAAGCCATGGCCCGGCGCCTGGCGGCTGAAGGCGTCAAGGTGGTGTTGACGGACATCGGCCGTGCGCAGGGTGAAAACCTGCCGTCCGAGGCAGTGGGCACTACTGCAGAAATGGATGAGATCGCCGCAGAGATCCGCGCAGAGGGTGGGGAGGTTGCGACCTTTGCCTGCAATGTTCTGGAGCCGCAGGAAGTGCAGGCGGCTGCCGAGTTTGCCCTGGGGCATTTCGGTGCGCTGGACATCTGGATCAATAACGCCGGTATCGGTTACCTGATGCTGCCCATTGTGGAGATGCCCGCAGATAAGTGGGATGCGGTGCTGGGGGTGAACCTGCGTGGCGCATTCCTGGGGATTAAATATGCTGCGGAAGTCATGCTGCGTCAGGGTCGCGGCGGGCGCATTATCAATATCGGCAGCCAGGCTTCCAAGTCCGGCTTTGCCCATGCGGCAGCTTACACCGCTTCCAAGCACGGTCTGGTAGGCCTCACCCGCGCGGCGGCGCAGGAGCTGGGCCCCGAGGGCATTACCGTCAATACCATCTGCCCCAACCATATTACTACCGGGCTCGGTGCCTGGCAGAACGAGCATTTTTCCGAAGTGACCGGTAAGGGTTACGACCGTTACATGGAAGATATGCGTGCGCGTATCCCTCTCGGCCGTCCGGGCCTGCAGGAAGATGTTGCCAAAGCCTGCGCGTTTCTTTGTTCCGAAGAGGCTTCCTACATTACCGGTGAGGCGATGAACGTTTCCGGTGGTGAGGAATATCACTAAAAGCGTGTTTGGAGTCCGCGAGAATGACTAAACAGGTAAGTTGGCCAAATAACGCCGCCGTCGCACTGTCGATTGTGGTGAATGTCGAGGAAGGATCCGAGAGCACCATGCTCGATGGCGATCGCGGCCCCGAACCCGTCGATGAGCTGGGTGTGGCACCCCGCAAGCCGATCCGCGCCCACGGCAACGAGAGCAACTACGAGTACGGCATTCGCGAAGGCTGGCCGCGTATTCAGGCACTGCTTGAGCGTTACCAGGTGCCGGCCACATTCTGTGCGGCGGCGGTTGCCCTCGAAAGAGCCCCGCAGATTGCCCGCTATATCGCCGAAAGCGGCGATGAAACTTGCAGTCATGGTTACCGCTGGCAGCACCAGTTCGGAATGAATGAGGAGCAGGAGCGCGAGTTTATCCGCAAAGCCGTCGCCTCTATCACCGAGACCACCGGCAAGCGCCCGCGCGGCTGGTTGAGCCGCTACCTGTTTACCGACAACACCCGCAGGCTGCTGCAGGAAGAGGGCTTTGACTACCACATGGACGACTACAGCGCCGATGAGCCTTTCTGGGCTCCGGTGCAGGGTTCCGATAACCCCATGCTGGTACTGCCTTACGCGATCGACTCCAACGATATGAAATTCTGGACCTCGCCTTCCCTGACGCCCGAGGCCTGGCTGAGCTATGCCTGCAGGACGCTGGACACCTTGTTGGAAGAAGGCCAGACGCAAACCCGCATGATGTCACTCGGCCTGCACCTGCGCATTATCGGCCGCCCGGGCCGCATCGGTGCGCTGAACGAGTTCCTCCAATATGCCCGCTCGAAAGAGGGGGTATGGTTTGCCACCCGTGCCGAGATCGCCGATGCCTTCGCCGCGCAGGTGCCGCAAAGCCAGGTTCGCGAACCGCTGCGTGGCTGGGAGAAATTCTGATGTTCGATGCGCGCAGTCTTCTGTTTGTCCCCGGGCATCGCCCTGAGCGATTCTCCAAGGCGCTGGCCAGTGCCGCGGATCTGGTGTGTATCGATCTCGAAGACGCGGTACCGGTTGCAGAAAAGCTGCAGGCGCGGGAAAGCGTCTGCGCGTTTCTCGCTGAATGCGCGCCGGCGGAGCTTGAGCGTCTGGTGGTCCGTGTCAGCGCAGTTTCCACAGAAGAGGGCAAGGCTGATCTCGCTGATCTGGCGGCATTGGCCGAGAGCCAGCTGCCGGCGCGCCTGATGCTGGCAAAAACCGAGACCGCAGAAGATGTCCGCTCGGCGACCGAGCTTCTCGGGCGCGCCAGTGGCTGGATTGCATTGGTGGAAAGCGCCACTGGCCTTCTGGCCATGAACGCCATCTGCGGCGAACCTGCGCTGGATGCGGTCATGTTTGGTGGTGGCGATTTCGCCGCGCAACTTGGTGCCGAGTTCGCCTGGGAGCCTCTGCTCTGGGCGCGCTCGCAAATGGCTGTGGTTGCCGCTGCCCACGGGCTGCCGGTGATCGATGTGCCGTATCTGGATGTGCGCAATGCCGAAGGCCTTGAACAGGAGACGCGGCGGGTTGCCGCGCTCGGCTTTTCCGCCAAGGCAGCGATTCACCCGGCACAGATTGAAGGGATTCACCGCGGCTTGGCCCCAAGCCCGGAAGCCCTGCAGAAAGCTCGCAAGATTGTTGAAGCCTTCGAGCAGGCGCAGGGCGGAGCTTTGGTTGTGGATGGGCAGATGGTGGATCAACCCATCGTCGACAGTGCCCGTCGGTTGATTGTAAGAGCCCGCGATGGGCAGGAATTGGTTTAACTCGCAGTGAGAAATATCCTATGGCTGGAGAATTAAAACAGGTTGGTGAGAACCGCTACCGGGAAACCTTTGGGCGCTTTTTTGAAGACTTCAAAGTGGGTGATACCTATGAGCACCGTCCCGGCCGCACCATTACCGAGACCGATAACACCTGGTTCACCCTGCTGACCATGAACACCCACCCCGCTCACTTCGACAAGGAGTATGCGGCGGGTACCGAGTTCGGCAAGCCGCTGGTCTGCAGCCCCTTTACCGTGGCGCTGATGGTGGGCATGAGCGTGACCGACATCAGCCAGAAGGCGATTGCCAACCTGGGCTGGGACGATATTCGCATGACCGCCCCGCTGTTTGTCGGCGATACCCTCTATGCGGAATCCGAAGTGCTGGAGACCCGCGAATCCAAATCGCGCCCCAATCAGGGCATCGTCACCGTGCGTACCCGCGGCATCAAGCAGGATGGCACTGAAGTGTGTTCCTTCCTGCGTAAAGTGCTGGTGTGGAGACGCGGCGCCGAGATGGAAGACAAAGTCAATTACTGAGTTGACGAGATAAAACAGGAGACGGCTATGAGCTGGAGTGCAGAAGAAGAGGCAGCGATTCTCGATACCATCGATCGCTTCGTTACCAATGAAGTCGCACCCATTGCCCGGGAAAAAGACCTCGCTGATGAGTACCCCCATGAACTGGTGGGCACCATGAAGGAGCTGGGTCTGTTTGGCGCCACGATCGGGGAAGCTTATGGCGGTCTCTCCCTGTCCGCCGCTACCTATGCCCGCATCGTGCAGAAAATTTCTGCCGTGTGGATGGCGCCGGGTGGCATTTTCAATTCCCACCTGATCATGGCTGCCGCCATCGAGCGTTGCGGCACCGAGGAGCAGAAGCAGCAGTTTCTGCCCCTGATGGCCGAAGGCGCACTGCGTGGCGGCATCGCTTTGACCGAGCCCAATGCCGGTTCCGACCTGCAGGCGATTCGCTGCGTGGCGCGGCGCGAAGGCGACGAGTATGTGATCAACGGCAGCAAGATGTGGATCACCAACGCCCTCAACGGCAACTGTCTGGCCCTGCTGGCCAAGACCGATCCCGATGCGCAGCCGCGTCACCGTGGCATGTCCATGTTCGCCATCCGCACCAAGGATGACGACGGCAACCTGTTGCCGGGCATCACCATCAACAAGATCAAGAAAACCTGTTACCGGGCCATCGATACCGCGGAAGTGGTATTTGAGGATTTCCGCATCCCAATCGATCTCCTGATCGGTGGCGAGGAAGGTCGTGGATTCCACATTGCCGTAGGTGGTCTGGAACTGGGCCGTATCAACGTGGCAGCGCGTGGCGCTGGCATTGCCCAGGGTGCCTTGAAACTTGCGGTGCGTTACGCCCAGGAGCGCGAGACGTTTGGCAAGCCGATTATTCAGCATCAGGCTGTTCAGCTCAAAATCGGTGAGATGGCCGCCAAGGTCGAAGCGGCAAAGCTGCTGGTGGATCAGGCCGCACGGATGTACGACACCGGTCAGCGCTGCGACATGGAAGCGGGCATGGCCAAGTACTTCGCCAGTGAGGCCGGGGTTTTCTGTTCTCAGGAAGCGATGCGCATTTTCGGCGGTTACGGCTTTTCCACCGAGTACGAAATCGAGCGTTATTACCGTGACGCCATGCTCATGTGCGTAGGGGAGGGGACCAACGAAATGCAGCGCATCATTATTGCCAAGCAACTGGCTGCCCGCGAGGCCATCTGATGGAGTCCTCAAAGCCCCTCGCCGGTATTCGTGTCATCGCCGTCGAGCAGTATGGAGCCGGCCCGTTCGGCTCCATGCAGCTGGCCGACATGGGTGCCGAAGTCATCAAGATCGAAAACCCGGCCACAGGCGGTGATATCGCCCGCAAGTCGGGTCCCTACTTTCTTGGTGACAACGACAGTGATTTCTTCCAGACATTCAACCGCAGCAAAAAGAGTCTGACCCTCGACCTGAAGAGCCCCGGTGGGCGCGAAGTGTTCGAGCGCCTGGTGCGCAGCGCCGATGTGGTGATGAACAACCTGCGTGGCGACCAACCGGCGAAGCTCGGTCTGGATTACGACAGCCTGGGCTCCATCAAGCGGGAGATCATCTGTGGGCACCTTTCCGCCTATGGCCGTGACAACGACCGCGCCAACTGGCCCGGCTATGACTACCTGATGCAGGCCGAAGCGGGCTTTATGGATATTACCGGTGAGCCCGGCACGCCACCGGCCCGCTTTGGGCTTTCGATGGTGGACTTCACCAGCGGCACCACCCTGGCGATGGCAGTGCTTGGCGCATTGGTGGGCGTAATGCGAGGTGGCCCCGGCCGCGACGTGGACATCAGCCTGTTTGATGTGGCGGTCACCCAGCTCACGTATCCTGCTACCTGGTACCTTAACAGGGGTCACGAAACCGAGCGTGTTTCCCGCTCCGGGCATCCCTCCACGGTTCCCTGCCAGATCTACCGCAGTGCCGATGGCTGGTTGTTTGTGATGGCGATGACTGAAAAGTTCTGGCGTGCCCTGGCCGAGGGCCTGGGTCGTGCGGACCTGCTGGAGGATGCGCGCTTCGCCACGGTGAAGGATCGCCGGGCCCATCGCGATTTGCTCACGGAAATCCTCGATGCCGAGTTTTCACGGCAGCCCAGCCAGCACTGGCTGGATCTTTTCTCCGGCAGTATGCCCATCGCGCCGGTAAATAGCTTTGCACAGGCCATGGAAAACCCCTGGCTGGAACGCATTGGCATGCTTCAGCCCCTACCACATGTTGACAATAGTCAATTCAAAGTGCTTGCCAGCCCGTTAAAATTTGATGGAAACAGACCGGAAGGAACCAGTTGCTCATCAATGGGCGCTGACACTGAAGAACTTCTGACCGGACTGGGGTACTCCGCTGATGAGATCGAATCTTTGCGGGGTGAACGATCGATCTGACCCTGGCAGCACAGGGATTTAGCTGGAGGCAGTGCCTGACATGAAGTTACAAGGCATACGCGTCGTAGATTTGTCACTCTTCCTTCCGGGGCCGCACCTGACCATGATGATGGCGGATCACGGCGCCGAGGTGATCAAGGTAGAGCCCCCAGCTGGTGAGCCGACCCGCAATGTCGGGCTGCGCAAGAATGGCGAGTCCGTGTGGTTTCGCAACACTCACCGCGGCAAGAAAAGCCTCTGTCTGAACCTCAAGGATGAGGCTCAGAGAGAGCAGCTCCTCGCCCTGATCGATACAGCGGATGTTTTTGTCGAGGGCTTCCGCCCTGGCGCCATGTCCCGTCTGGGTCTGGATTATGCGACCCTCAGCGCCCGCAACCCCGGTCTGGTCTACTGCTCTATCTCCGCCTACGGGCAGACCGGTCCCAAGCGCCTCATGCCAGCGCACGATCTCAGTGTTCAGGCAGATTCCGGAACAGTATTTCTGAATGAGGGCAGCAACGGCGAACCCTGTTCTCCCGCCATGCCCGTTGCCGATATGGCCGGCTCGCTGATGGCGCTCTCGGGGATACTGATGGCTCTGCTGCGCAGAACCGAGACCGGCAAGGGCGACTACCTGGATATCTCCATGCAGGACAGCCTGGTGGCCTGGTTGCCAAACGCCCTGGGCCCGGTTTTCGCCGAGGGCCGCTCTCCAGTTGTCAAAGATGAGCGCTCCTGGGGCGGCAATGCCATGTACCGCGTATACCGCACAGCCGATGGCCGTTACCTGACCCTCGGTGGCAGCGAAACAAAATTTGCCGATAACCTTTTTGCCAAGATGAATCGGCCGGATCTCGCTGAAATCTGCCGTCTAGAGCCCGGCAAGCAGGGCGAGGCCATCTCTTATCTGCAGCAGGAATTCTCCCGTCGCACCCTTGTCGAATGGTCTGAGTGGTTTGACGGGGTGGATGTCTGCTGGTCGCCTGTGCGCCTCTTACATGAGGCGATGGAAGAAGAGCATCTCCAGGAGCGGGAGATGGTTTTCGAAGACGAGCAGGGAAATCGTCACCTTGGGGTGCCCATCAAATTCATGGATGAGCCGGCCAGGGTGGATACTCGCTTACCCGCATTGGGTGAGCACAATCAAACCTTGCTGGATCTGATCCAGGAAGTCTGACGGCTATTGTTACAATAGTGATAAAAACGGGTAATCTTGACTTACTGCAATCGCGTAAGAACAAGTGATCTATAACAAACTGAGGTGGCAGTCATGCTGACGAACCTATGGTATGTGGCGGAATGGTCCAGAGAAGTAAAAGACAAACCCGTCCGCGTAAAGCTTCTGGGGCAGAACTTTGTCCTGTTTCGTGACAAAACAGGCAAGGTCAATTGTCTGAGTGATGTGTGTATCCACCGTGGTGGATCGCTCTCCAAAGGTTGGACCACCGAGCGCGATTGCGTTGCCTGTCCATACCATGGGTGGGAATTTGATGCGGAAGGGAAGGTGAAATTCATTCCGTCCCGTGGCGAGGGAGCCCCGGTTCCTGAGCGCGCCCGCATCGACGCCTACCCGACCGAAGAGCGTTACGGAATGATCTGGGTCTTCCTGGGTGATCTTCCCGAGGAAGAGCGTTACCCGATCCCCGACTTCCCCGAATATGAAGACAGTGACAACTGGCGTCCTATTGAGCTGGAATATAACTGGACCGGCTCCGCTGACCGTGTACTGGAAAACGGCATCGACATTTCCCACACCGCCTTCGTGCATCCGGGCTTTGGTTATCCGGAAATGGCCGATAAGAACAAGATTCTTAAGGTCGATCGCGGTGAGTACTGGGGCTCTTCCGACAACGTCCTGTACCCCCCGCAGCTGTCCGGCAACCTGGGTCTGATGAAGCTGTTCCGTGCTGATAAGGCGGCCACCAATGTGACCCCCTCGTTCTTCCTGCCCGGTTACTGCGTGCGTCTGCACATCAAGATCAACTCCTGGATGGAGACGATCATCTTTGATGCCAATACACCCGTCGATGAGAATACCACCCGCTCCTTTGCGATCCAGGCGCGGAACTTCTTCAAGTGGCGTATCTTCGACTTTGGCGCCAAGAAGCGCACCACCAAAGTCTTTGGTGAAGATGGCGCAATCGTTTCCGAGCTCTCACCAAACTACCTGCCGGAAACTCTGGAACATGAAGTTTCCGTTGAGCAGGACAAGTTCATGAGTGCCTGGCGGATGATCCGCAGAAAGCATATCGAAGAGAAAGGCTGGAAGATCGATACCAAAGCCATGAAACCCTTCGAAGGCGAGAAAGCGTTCACTATCCCGTCTCCGGCCCGTCGTGCCAACCCGCACCTCAACTGGGCTCTGGAAACGGTTCCTCTGGTGGCTCCGATCCGCAGCAGTGCCCCTGTGCAGGAAGAGGAAACTCCAGAGCCAGAACTGGCCTGAGACCCAAAGGGAAAGCGCCCGCGTAGTTGACGCCATGATGGTTGAACGCTACCGGGCCTGTCCCGAAAGCCGCGCCCTTGGGCGCGGCTTTTTTATGGCCTGAAAGCAAGCATCGTCATCTCATCATCTCGTCTCCAGTCACCCGCTTTCTGCTTCTTTGTTGCTCGCCTGCTGGCTCACCACAGAACCACAGAACCACAGAACCACAGAACCACAGAACCACAGAACCACAGAACCACAGCCGGTTGACCGTGGTTTTCCCTTCGATCGATTTCCCTGTGGGCTATGCGCTAGCCCCTGAAATCGGGTTAGCTGGGGGCTCCAGCGGCTTTATTACCCTGAGCGTTTTCTCGTGCTCGGGTTCTCATACTTGGAATAAACAGCATGACGGTGGCCATGGTGAATGGAACCAGTCTTTCCGCCCAGTCACCGCTGCTGTTGGGAAGGAGTGAAAGACCCACCGCCAGCACAAAACCGGTAGCGATGGAACGGAAAACCGCATCCGCTGAAAGCGATACACCCGCCAGCCGGGCCAGTATCGTGGGGCCAAAGGCTGCGCCGATAGCCACCCAGGCGAATAATACCCGCTCGAAAATAGTCGCCGGCAGATAGAGTGCGATAAGGACGGCGACCACGGCCACCGACACCATGGAAAGGCGTGACAACAAGAGCTCCCGTCCGGGTAACAGCCGCTGCAGTCTCAGGTCGTGGGAGATGGTAGAGGCGACCACTAGGGAAGCTCTGAACAACTCATGAATTTCCACGCCGCTCTCCGAATCCTCTATTTATTGGCTTCTGGGGTGGAAACCCCCTGTGTATTCCTCTGTTTTCCGTCTGGAATTTGCTTTTCAGCAAAC